>JASLCW010000056.1 GCA_030151765.1 Marmoricola sp. | reverse complement strand
TTCATGACCGAGTCGGCGGCGAAGCCGACACTCGGGTCGCGGCCCTCGAAGAAGCCGCCGAGCTGGGACTGCAGGTCATCGGGGGTCCACACCGAGCCGGTCTTGTCGAAGCGCTGCTCGACGACGGGCGCGGCGACGAGCGCCACCATGCCGCCGTACACCACGAAGACCTGGCCGGTGATGTTGTCCGCCGCCGGCGACGCCAGATAGGCGACCAGCGGGGCGACGTGCTCGGGCGAGTACGGGTCGACTTCGAGGCCGGACTGGTCCTCACCGAAGACATTGGCGGTCATCGCCGTACGAGCGCGCGGGCAGATCGCATTGGCGCGCACGCCGACCTTGGCCAGGCCGCGGGAGGCCGAGAGCGTCAGTGCGGCGATGCCCGCCTTGGCGGCGGCGTAGTTGGCCTGTCCCGGCGAGCCGCCGAGGAAGGCCTCCGAGGCCGTGTTGATGAGCCGGCCGTAGACCGGGGCGTCGGCGGCCTTCGACTTCTCCCGCCAGTACGACGCAGCATTGCGCGAGAGCAGGAAGTGCCCGCGCAGGTGCACCCGGATGACCGCGTCCCACTCCTCGTCGCTCATGTTGAAGAGCATCCGGTCGCGGGTCATGCCGGCGTTGTTGACCACGATGTCGAGCGAGCCGAAGCCCTCGACGGCCGCGGCGACCATCGCGTCGGCGGTGGCCCGCTCCCCCACGTCACCGGCGACGATGCTGGCCTCACCGCCGGCCTCCTTGATCTCGGCGGCCACGTCGTCGGCGCCGCCGGGGAGGTCGTTGAGCACGACCCGCGCACCGGATGCGCTCAGCGCGAGCGCCTCCGCGCGACCGAGCCCGGCACCCGCGCCGGTGACGATCGCGAC
This sequence comes from Marmoricola sp., assembly GCA_030151765.1. Classification (GTDB taxonomy): domain Bacteria; phylum Actinomycetota; class Actinomycetes; order Propionibacteriales; family Nocardioidaceae; genus Marmoricola. Next base: position 11,532 of record JASLCW010000056.1, on the reverse strand, counting down.
CTTGCCATCGAGAGCAGTGGTCACAGCGCCTCCTTCGTCGGCGCGGTTCCCCGGGTCACTGTGCTGAATGGTTCGCTCGCAAGCTCGCTCACTGGTCGTCCTCCACGATCGAGAGCGCGGACTTCGGGCAGGCGGCGATGGCCTGCTCCACGCGGTCGCGGTTCTCGTCGGTCACGGTCGGGTCGTCGACCTGCAGGAAGTCGTCGTCGTCGATCCGGAAGACGTCGGGCGCCAGCGCCTCGCACATCGCATTGGACTCGCAGAGGTCGAAGTCGACCTTCACCTTGGCCATCGGCTACTCCTTCTCACTGGCTGTGCCCTGGCCGGGCAGTGCGCCATTCATCTTCCGGTGGTCCCAACTGGCCACCTTGTCCGGTACGACGATCACCCCGACGCGCTTGCGCGCCTGACCGTCGACGATCTGGTCGCCGAGTTCACCGAGATCGGCTCCCCCGGCCATCACCTCCACGACCCGTCGACCGAGCACGCGGATGGCGTCGTACTCCTCGACGAGCTCGGCACGGCCCTGGATGCTGACGCCGCGGAGCTCGCCGTACTCCACGCCGTCCTCGACGAGCGCGCTGATCCGCGGATCGCGGCGGATGTTGGCGATCTTCTGCGAGCTGCCGTAGGTCCAGAAGACGATCCGGTCCTCGTCGTCGAGCGCGTAGAAGAGCGTCGTCAGGTGCGGGGCGCCGTCGGGGCCGATGGTGGCCACCTGGACCTTCATGTTCGCGGCAAGGAAGGCCTTGCGCTCCTCGTCGGTCAGCCGGACCGCGCTGCGACCGCTCGCCATGTCAGGATCCTTCGCTCGAGTGGCCGGGGAAGACGTGGGCGGCCGGGTCGATGACGACGGCGGCGTTGTTGACCGCGGTCGCGGCCTCACCGAAGCCGACCGCGATCAGCCGCACCTTGCCCTCGAATTCGGTGATGTCTCCGGCCGCGAAGACCCGCGCCAGGTTGGTGCGCATCGAGGCGTCGACGGCGATGTGGCGCTTCTCGAGGGTGATCCCCCAGTCCTTCATCGCACTCAGGTCCGCGACGAAGCCGAGAGCCGCCACGACGCGCTGCGCCGGGCGCTCCAGCACCTCGCCGGCCTTGGTCGTGATGACGACGGAGCTGACCGGTCCGCCGTCGGCGTCGGCACGGAGCTCGCTGACCTCGGCATTGGTGACGACCTCGGCGTCGCTGGCCAGGACCGCATCGACGGTCGCCTGGTGGGCACGGAAGGCATCGCGTCGGTGGACCAGGGTGATGGACTTCGCGATGCCGTCGAGCTGATGGGCCCAGTCGAAGGCAGAGTCACCGCCGCCGACGATCACCACGTCGAGGCCGGCGTACTCCTCGAAGGAGGGCACGAAGAAGACCAGGCCACGCTCGTCCCAGCCATCGCCGGCGGGCAGCGGGCGGGCAGTGAACTTGCCGATGCCGGCGGTGATCAGCAGCACCTTGGCGCGCACGGTGGCGCCGTCGTCCATCTGCAGGGTGACGCCGTCGTCGTCCTCGGCGAGTCCGACCGCCGTACGGCCCAGGAGGTACGTCGGCTTCGCGCTCGCCGCCTGCTCCACCAGGGCGGCCACGAGTTCGCGGCCCTTGACGGTCGGGAATCCGGCGACGTCGAGGATGGCCTTCTCCGGGTACAGCGCGGAGATCTGGCCGCCGAGCTCCGGCAGCGCGTCGATCACCGCGACCGACATGCCGCGGAAACCGGCGTAGTAGGTGGCGAACAGACCGGTGGGTCCGGCGCCGATGATGGCCATGTCGACCTCGGTCACCGTCTCGACACCACTCCCGGTTCCGGGTTCGTCGTGGACCATGCGCCGCTCCTGTTGACTAGAACGTGTTCTAAGTTAGCAGACCTGCTGCCGCTTCGGAGCGTAGTGGCTACGACGTGTCCAGCGTCGCATCCAGTGCGTGCCCTGCAAGGCCGAGGAGCGCAGGCGTGCTTGAAGCGGAGCGCACGTCAAGCGACGAGAACGCCGCAGGGTGCGTGCTGGGGCGGCGCTAGAAGGGCGCGATGTCGGAGATGCGCCATCCGTCGGCGGTGTTGACCATGGTGACGACGGCACGGTTCTGATCCACCTGGGTGTTCTTGCTGTCCCTGGCGGTCGTCGTCTGATTGATGAAGGCGAGCGCCTTGACCTTCGAGTCCGTCGCCGAGATCAGTCCGATCGCGGCCACCTTCGCGGTCAGGTTCAGGCCGTACTTGGCGACATTCGCCTTCACCTTGTCCAGCGTCGAGAGGTACTGCGCCTTCATCGACGCGGTCATCAGGTCCTGCGCCTTGCGCGAGTCGGCGTCGAAGGTGGCGGCGTGGTACGAGAGCACGGTCGCCGTCGCCCAGCTGGCCTCGTCGAGGAGCACGCTGCGCGGCCCCTCGTTGACGATCTGCCCGTCGGAGGCGGTCTTCGAGTTCCAGGCATTCTTGCCGACCAGGACCGATCCCAGCACCAGGGCGATCAGCACCAGTGCGAGCACCGCCGCGGTCAAGGGCTGCGTCAGCCAGATCTGCACCGCGGGCCGGCCTACCTCGGGGCTCGCGGACGCCTGGACCGGCTCCGGTGCTTCGGGAACGGGCGCCTCCACGGCCTGCTGAGCGGGCTCCGGGGCCTCCGGGACCGGCGGAGCGGCCGCATCGAGATCGGAGCCGCAATAGCGGCACTTGATGGCCGCCGCCTTGATCACCTCGGCGCAGAAGGGGCACAACTTCTCGTCGGACTTCATCGCGGCGCTCATGAGACCGGCTCCACTCCGGACAGCTTCCAGCCCTCCGCCGTCTTCGTGAGCTGGACGGTGAAGCGGAAGTAGAGGCAGGTGGCGCCGGCGTGCGGACAGGTCTTGGTGGCCGGCTGCTTCACCGTCGCCTTGTTGCTGCGGACCAGATCCGCGGAAACCACGGCGGTGGCCTTGCCCTCGGCCAGCTGACTGACACCGACCTCGCGGATCGTCGGCTTGGCGATCACGCGCGCCGCCTGGGTCGAGGCCTTGATGTTCACCTCGGCGGCGGCGTACTGGCTCTTGAAGGCGCCGGTGGACAGGTCCAGCAGGGCGGCCTGGAGCTTGTCCATGTTGCGGTAGTCCACGGTCAGGAAGGCATCCATGCCCTGGCGCGCCGTGGTGGCGGCCGCGTCGTAGTCCTTGGCGGAGCGATTGGCCGGGCTGGTGCCGGGCAGCACCGAGGTGCCCGCCGCGGCGATCACGACCAAGACGACCAGCGCGAGCGCCGTGGCACCTGCGAGCACGAGATTGGCGATCCGCCAGCGTGCCCCGGACGACGAATCCGTCACCGGCCCGCTCGCTCCGTCACGCCCTTCACCGGGCCGATCAACAACTGCTCCCACGCATTGCTCCCGAACAACGAGTTCATCCCGGCCTGGGACCCCACGGTGTAGCTCTTCGCACCGGGCAGTCCCACCTCCCCTGTGCTGGCATCGTACGGGGCCACCCGGTAGGCGGTACTGGTGGAGCCGCCGACCGGCGGCAGGAAGTTCACGCCACGCTGATTGAGGGGCATCGAGCCGGTGTAGTCCTTCTGCGCCCGCGGATCGGCACAGCGCGCCGGATACAGCGGCAGGTCGCGGGTGTCGCTGCCGAGTGGCCAGTCCTTGGCGGGCATGTAGCCCTCGGCGCAGGCCGGCACGTTATAGGCGAACTGCATGTTGAGATGGCCGAAGCCGTCGCCCGGCGTACCGGTGAAACCATTGCGGACCAGGACCGGCATGCTGACCAGCGTCTGCTCGAGCGCGGGCAGCCGAGCGGTCACCACCTGGTTGACGGTCACCAGATTGCTCAGGAAGACCGGCAGCGTCGGCTGCAGTCCGGTGAGCAGCGAGTTGACCTCGCGGACCGCGGTGGTGCCACCCTGCAGGATCGTGCGCAGCTGCGGGTCGGACTGCTTCAGCGTCGCGCTGATGTCGGCCAGCCCGCGCGCGAAGGCGAGAATGTCGCTCTTGTGCGCCTGCTGCGTCTTCAGTACGGCGTTGCCGGAGTCGAGCAGGCCGATCGTGTCCTGCTCGTGCGCCTTGGCGGCACGGACGAATCGACCGGCCGAGTCGATCAGCTTGCCGAGGTTCTCGGAGTTGCCGGTGAACATCGTGCCCAGCTCGTGTACGACGGTCTGCAGGTCGTTGGGGTTGAGCGAGTCGACGAACTTGCTGAGATTGATCAGGACGTCGTCGGTCGAGATCGGCAGATCGGTGGCCGAGCCGGCGAAGGTGTGACCCGAGGCCGCGTAGGGACCCGCGGTCGAGGTCGGCTCGAAGTCGACGTACTGCTCACCGACGGCGGTCAGGTTGGCGACATGGAAGGTCGACGAGGTCGGCAGCTTGGTGCCCTGCTTGAGCAGCATCGTCAGCCGCACGCCCTGCGGGGTGACCTGCATGTCGGTCACCTTGCCGACCTTCACGCCGCGGTAGTCGACCTCACTGCCGACGAAGACGCCACCCGACGCGGGCAGGGTCGCGTGGATCGTCACGCCCCGGCCGAGGATCCGGTCCACGATGCCGAGGTAGGTACCGGCCACATAGACGATGCCGACCGCGGCCAGCACCACGAAGGTGGCCAGCCGGATCTTCACACCCCGCGTCATGAGTGGCCTCCCAGCAGTCCGAGCAGACCGGCCAGGCCGGTGGGCGGCGGCGTCGAGGCTCCCGAACTCGGTGACGAGGTGGGCGATTTGCCACTACTCCCGCCGAGTCCGCCGAGGAGCCCGTCGAGCAGGTTCTTCACGGTGTTGGCGACATCGGCATTGCTCTTCGGCGTCGTCGAGGTCAGCCCCTTGTTGGGCTTCACCGACGGGCTCGACGAGGGCGAGGTACCCGGTCCGTTGCCGCACACGATGTTGTTGGGCAGGATCGAGCAGAGCGCGTCGAAGATCGGGGCACAGGCGGCGGCGCTGCCGGCGTACACGCCACACAGGTCCTTCACGTCAGGCAGGCCGGTGTTGCCGCCCTTGACCAGGCCCTTGAGGATCTTGTTGAGGTCGAACTCCATGTAGAAGAGCGCGTTGGAGTAGTCGCCCTTGGCGAGCGAGGCGGCTTCCTTCGGGAAGGGGTACGACGCCAGCATCATCAGGCCGCGTGGCAGTGAATCGCCGGCATCGGCGAGCTTGCGCAGTGTCGGCGCGAGGTGCTTGAGCGCCTCGACGATGTTGTCCTTGCTCTCCCGAATGACCCGGCCGCCGACCCGTCCGAGCTTGTCGAGCGAACGCAGCATCGTCATCAGCGCCTGGTGCTGGTCGTTGAGCACCTTGATCGCCGGACCGAAGCTGTCGAGAGCCGCGCCGATCGTGCGCTGCTCCTTGTTGAGCGTCGCGGTCAGCCGGTTGATAGACGACATCGCGTTGATGATGTCGGCCTTCTGGGTGTCCAGTGAGCCGACCAGCGCCTCGATCCGGCTCAGCACGTCGCGCAGATCGGACTGACGGCCGTCCATCATCTTGTTGAGTTCGGAGCTGATCGTCTTCAGCTGTCCGACACCGCCGCCGGAGAGCATCAGCGAGAGCGCACCCAGGATCTCCTCGACCTCGGGGTTGCGCGTCGTACGGGAGAGCGGGATGACCGCGCCGTTCGCGAGCCGGCCGTTGCTGGCCACCGTCGCGCCGGTCGGGGCGGCCAACTGGATGTACTTCTCGCCCAGCAGGCTGGTCTGGCGCACGTCGGCCGTCGCGTTGGCGGGCAGCACGATGTCCTTGCGGATCGTCATCACCACGCGGGCATGCCAGCCGACGCGCTCGACCGAGTCGACCTGACCGACCGGGACGTCGTTGGCCATCACGAGCGTCCGCTGCACGACGCTGACGACGTCGTTGAAGTCCGCGGAGACCTGGTAGCCGTCACCGGAGCCGACCACCTTGCCCGGCAGGGGCAGGTCGTAGGCGCCCTTGAAGGAACAGCCGCTGAGCACCAGCGCACCCGCGATGGCGGCGACCAGGAGACGCACGAGTTGCTTCATCGCTGCCCCCTCGCGATCAGGTCGCCGAAGCTCGTGGCCGGCGCCTGGGCGCCCATGCTCGGCATGCTCGGGATGTTGATCAGACCGGCGCCGATATTGCTCGGGATGGTCGGCAGGACATTCTTGAGCAGCTGGCACAGGGGCTCGACGGCCGCGCCCGAGGCACCGGCGTCGACCTTGAGGACATCGCAGATGACATTCGACAGGGACGAGGCCGTCGGACCGAGCTGCAGCCGGATGCCGACGCTGCCGGACTCCGGGTCACCGGCGTCGAGCAGGTTGCCGAGGCCGAGCGGCGCAATCTGGAGCACGGTGGCGAGGGTGTCCTTGTTCTTCGCGAGTACGCCGAGCGTCGTGCTCAGCTTGCGGATGTCACCGACGAGCGCCTTCTTGTTGTCGTGCACGAAGTTCTTCACCAGGCCGACCGCGTTGGCGATCGCCACGAGCGCCTGGCGGAGATCTCCGCGCTGGCTGGAGAGCTCGTCGGAGACCTTCGCGAGCCGGGTCATGAAGCCGCCGACCACCTGGTCATTGGCCTGCAGGGTGCTGGTCAGCTTGGCCAGGTTGCCGACCGTGCCGAAGATCTGGTCGGAATTGTCGCCGAGGGTCTGCGCGGCGCGCGAGAGATTCGCGATCGTCTGATTGCCGAGTTCGCCGTTGCCCTTCAGCGCCTTGGCTCCCGCGCGCAGCACGTCGCTGAGCGCGCCCTTCTGGTTGATGCCGTTGGGGCCGAGCGCCTTCGTCAGGTCCGCCAGGCTCGAGTAGATCTTGTCCAGCTCCAGCGGTACGGCGGTCCGGTCCAGCGGGATCTCGCCGTCATTCGCCAGCGCGGGTCCGCCCGTGTACGCCGGTGCCAGCTGAACGAATCGATCCGCCACGAGGGTCGGCGTGATGACCGCTGCCTTCACGTCGGCGGGCAGCTTGTACTGGTCGTCGTACGTGATCCGGACCCGTACCCGGTCGCCGTCGGGGACGACCGAGTCCACCTGGCCGATCCGGACGCCCATGATGTCGACGTCGGTGCCCTTGTAGACGCTGATCGCCTCCGGGAAGTAGGCGGTGACCGTCTTGGTGCCGCCGCCGCCGGTGAAGGCGAGGGCGAGGCCGACCAGCGCCACGACGACGGCCACGGCGATGAGCACTCGGGTGTTGATGCGCGCGATCATTTCGGATACGTCCTCTTGCCCGGGAGGAACTCGCCGGTGGCCAGGCCGGCGAGGTTCGGCACATAGGCGTCGAACCAGGGACCGGTACCGATGATGTTCACGAGGATGGTCGCGTAGGGGCCGTAGTACTTGATCGTGTCGCTGAGCTGCTGCTTGCGCTTGTTGAGGAAGCTCACGGCCTTGTCGAGCTCGGCCAGTGCCGGGCCGATCTGCTGCTGGTTGTCGGTCGCCACACCGCGCAGCTGAACGCCCAGGGTGCGGGCATTGACCAGCAGGTCGTGGATCGCCTGGCGCCGGGCGAGCAGCTCCTGGAAGACCAGGCTGCCCTTCTTCATCAGGTCGACGAGATCACCCTTGCGGTCGTTGAGCAGCTTGGTGACTCGCTGCGCACGCGCCATCAGGGTCGAGATGTCGGTGTCGCGGGAGGCGATCGTGTTCGAGAGTCGCGACAGGCCGCGGAAGCTCGAGTTGACCTCCGGCGAAGCGGCGTCGATGGTGCCCGCCAGCGTGGTGAGCGCCTTGGCCAGCTGGTTCTTCTTGATGCTGCCCGACGTGGTCGTCAACTGGTCCAGCGTGCTGACGATGTCGTAGCCGGAGGTGGTGCGCTCCAGTGGGATGGTGTCGCCCGCCGAGAGCGCGCCGGTGCCGCGCGGGCTCAGCCGGAGGTACTTCTGGCCGAGCAGGTTGAGCACCTCGATCGAGGCGGCCGTCTTGGTCGGCAGCCTCGTCCCGTGGATGTCGAAGTCGACGTTGATGTGGTCGCCCTGGATCGACAGGTTGTCGACACGGCCGACCCGGATGCCCGCGATCTCGACGATGTCGCCGACCTTCAGGCCCGAGGCGTCCTTGAACTGCGCGCTGTAGTGGGTGCCGCGGAAGCCCGGGAACTTCTGCAGGTTGAAGGCCGCGGCCATCGCCACGAGGAGCACCAGGATGCACACCGCGCCCAGGCGCTTGATCTGTCGGTCGCTACGACGTGCCATCAGTTCTTGCACCTCTCAGCGGTGCTGTAGACCGAGGCGTTGTCGTTGATCTGCTTCTCGATCGTCTTGCGGGCCGTGTCGAGCTGGTCGAAGAGCGGCTTGAGTCCGGTCATCAACGGGCTCTTGACGAGGGCATCGGGGAGCAGGTCCACGAGGTTCGGCAGGGTGAAGTGCGCGGTGAAGTCACAGAGGTCGTAGTTGTACCAGGAGCCGAAGGTGCCGATCCGGGCCTGACGACGCAGGGTCGTGGGCAGCCGCTCGAGGGTGTCGCTGACGACCTTCTGGTTCTTCGGCTTGTTGAGGATCGCGAAGACCCGGCGCAGCTCGGCGATGTCCTGCTTGGCCCACGGGCGCGCCCGGGTGACCAGGTCGGAGACCTGCTTGGTCAGGCCGGAGATGTTCTGCAAGGAGGCGCCGATCGCGGAGCGGTCCTTCGACAGATTGCCCATCCAGCCGCGCAGCTGGACCAGCAGCTGGGTGAGCTGCTTGTGCCGCGAGTCGACGATCTGCATCGTCCCGGAGAGGTTCTTGACCACCTCACCGACCAGCTGGTCGCGATCGGCGAGGGTGTTGGTGAGCGAGGCCGTACGGGCGAGCAGGCCCTGGACGGTGCCGCCCTCCCCCTGCAGGACCCGCACGAGGTTCATGGAGAGCTCGTTGACGTCCTTGGGGGTGAGCGCCTGGAAGAGCGGCTGGAAGCCGTTGAAGAGCTGCGTCAGGTCCAGCGCCGGCGTCGTCCGGTTGGCCGGGATCGTGGCATTGTCCGGCAGCGGCGCCGCACCGGGTGCGCCCTGGCTCAGCGCCAGATAGCGGTCGCCGACCAGGTTGAGATAGCGGACCTCGGCGCCCGAGGCCTCGGTCATCGGTACGTCGGAGCTGACCTTGAAGGTGACCAGTGCCTTGTCGCCCTGGTAGAGGTCGACCGACTTCACATCACCCACGGAGACACCGGCGATGCGCACGTCGTCGCCGCTCTTCAGCTCGCTGGCGCTGCTGAAGACGGCCTTGTAGGTGTGCTGGCCGCCCAGCGTGAAGTGGCCCATGATCACCGCGAGCAGCCCGGTGACCAGCACCGAGGCGATCGTGAAGATGCCCAGCTTGATCGCGGCCAGCGTGGTCTTCGTGTTCCGGGCGCTCATCGGGCCTCCTCCGTCGGCCCTCGGCGCCCAGGCGGCTGTGTCATCTCTTCGCTCGCAAGCTCGCTCATGGCTTCACCGCCGGCGGATTGTCGATGGTGGTGCCGTCCTTGAGCGGGTGGTACGGGTAGGGGAAGCCTTCCTTCGGATAGGGCAGGCCGAGGCACCAGGGGCCATGCCCGACCTCGCCGTACACCGGCCGGTCACTGCGGTTGTAGGCACGCTTCTGGGTACCGGCCAGGGTCATCGTCTGGGACACGCGGCTGTGCTGGAAGATCTGGTTCAGGCGGTCCGTCGTACGGTCCAGGCCCTTGAGCAGGCAGGGGTACTCCGGCGAGTAGGTGTCCAACAGCCTGGTCAGCGGTACGGCGAGCTTGCCCTCGGTGACGATCGCCGACTCGTTGCTGCCGAGGATGTTGGTCGCGGTGTCGGACATCGTGGCGACGCTGGCGAAGAAGCCGCTGAGCTCCTTCTGCTGCGACGAGACGGTCCGGGCGGTCACCGTGGCATTGCGCATCAGGTCGACCAGCTGCGGCGCGGCCAGCTCGTAGGTGTGCGAGACATCGGCGAGCCGCTTGAGATCGGTGCGCAGGGTCGGCAGGTGCACGTTGAAGGTGCGCAGGTAGTCGTTGAGGTCGGTCATCATCGTCCCGAGCTCCTCGCCGCGACCGCTCAGCGCCGAGGCCAGCGCGTTGAGCGTCACGTCGAGATCCTGGGGACGGACCGCGGTGAGCAGCGGGTAGAGCTTGGCGAGCACCGACTCCAGCTCCACGCTGGTCTGCACCCGCGCGGCCGGGATGACCGTTCCGTCCTTGATCCGCTGCGAGTCCGGGTGCGCCGGGTCGATCAGCGAGACGTACTTCTGGCCGAAGAGCGTGGTCGGCAGGATCCGCACGTCGACGTTCTCCGGGATCGCCTTGACCGCCGAGGGGTCCAGCCCGAGCTTGATCACCGCCTGGGTGCCGTTCTGGCTGATCGAACGGACCTGGCCGACGAGCACGCCGTGCATCCGGACATCGCCGAACTTGGCCAGCTGCAGGCCGGCGCGGTCGGCGTGGACCGTCACCATCGTCACCGGCGTGAAGACCTTCTGGTAGATCGCGATCGACAGCGCGATCAGTACCGCCATGCCCGTCAGGTAGGCGATGCCGGCAAACGCGAGCTTGCGATGCTCGCGCTTGGTGTCGTGGACGATGTTGACCAGCATCGCGCTACCCCGTGATCCTCACGGTGGTCGTCGATCCCCAGATCGCGAAGGTCAGGAAGAAGTCCGCGACGACGACGGTCACGATCGACGTACGGATCGCGCGGCCCACGGCCTGGCCCACTCCGGCGGGACCGCCCGAGGCGGTGTAGCCGAAATAGCAATGGATCAGAATGATCGCCACGGCCAGCACGATCAGCTTGCAGAAGGACCAGATCATGTCGATCGGGGGCAGGAACTGCAGGAAGTAGTGGTCGTAGGTGCCGGACGACTGGTGGTAGATCAGCGTGGTGATCAGCCGCGGCGAGAGGTACGAGGCCAGCAGCGCGACGATGTAGAGCGGGATGACGGCGAGGAAGGCCGCGATCATCCGGGTGGTGACCAGGAAGGGCAGTGAGGGCACTCCCATGACCTCGAGCGCGTCGATCTCCTCGGCGATCCGCATCGCACCGAGCCGGGCGGTGTAGCCGCAGCCCACGGTGGCCGCCAGCGCGATCGAGGAGACCAGCGGGGCCACCTCGCGGGTGTTGAAGTAGGCGGAGATGAAGGCGGTGAACTTGGCGACGCCGATCTGGCTCAGCGAGGCATAGCCCTGGATACCCACCTCGGTGCCCGCGAAGAAGGCCAGGAAGGCGATCACACCGACCGTTCCGGCGATCACGGAGAGACCGCCGGCACCGAAGGCGACCTCGGCCAGGGTGTTCCAGATCTCGCGGCGGTAGCGGCGTACGGCGCGCGGCGTCCAGGCCAGCGCCTTGGCGTAGAAGAGCAGCTGGTCGCCGTACTCCTCCAGGCGGGTGCGCTGCTCCTTGACCAGCGCAGCACCGACATTGGCAGCCTGGCGCGCGAAGGGCTCGCGGGGCTCCACTTCCTCGACAACTTCGGTCATCGGCGCATCACAACCCGTTCTGCGGGACGAGTTGGAAGTAGAGCGCGGTCAGGATCGAGTTGAGGAAGAAGAGCAGCATGAAGGCGACGATCACGGACTCGTTCACCGCGCGGCCGACGCCGCTCGGCCCGCCGCCGGCCTTGAGGCCCTTGTAGGCGCCGACGATGGCCGCGAGATAGCCGAAGAGGGCCGCCTTGACCAT
>JASLCW010000049.1 GCA_030151765.1 Marmoricola sp. | reverse complement strand
CAGACGCGCACGGTTCAGGTCCGTGTGCCCGAAAGGGCGTGGGGGTTCAACTCCCCCCTCGCGCACGCGTGCAAGTGACGAAGGCCCCGGGCAACTGCCCGGGGCCTTCGTCGTTCCGCTCTTCATCCACGAAGAGTGACCCGCCTACGGACGTACAAAGTCGATCACCGGCGCGGTGCTGAGCGTGGGCACCGGGCTCGAATCGGACTTTGGCCCGTCGGCGCGCGGGCAGTGCAGGCAATACCCCTGGCGCGCGGGGGATCGGGTCACCGCGACGCATCACCTCGGCGCGGCCCACCTGGTCGGGGATTCGTTGGTCGAGTCCTTCGAGGCAGCGCTCGCCGTACTCCGCGGTGCCGGGGCGGAGCTGGTGGAGAGCCCGCTCCCCTTGTACGCCGAGATCACCGCCGCGAACTACGTGCTGATGCTGAGCGAGGCCCTCGCCTTCCATCTGCCGGCGTTGAAGGAGCGGTGGGCGGACTTCGGTCGGTCGACCCGGCAGCTGCTCAGCGGCGGCCTCGCCTACAGCGGGCCCGACTACGTGCAGGCACAGCGGATCCGCGCCGAGTCGTGGCTCCGTGCGCAACGCCTCTTCGCCGATGTCGCCTTCCACGTCAGCCCCATGGCCACCATCGGAGCTCCGACGCTCGAGGATCTCCTCGAGGGCGACCAGGGGCGCGTCTTCGGGTCGATCCAGACGCCGTACTGGGCCACAATCGGCTGTCCGACGGTCGCCGTACCGATTGCGCCGGCAAGCTCCGGCCTACCGCTCTCGCTCCAGATCGCCGGTCCGGCGTACGGCGACCGCGACGTCCTCGGTGTCGCCGCGGCCTTCCAGGCGCGATCGGGCCATCACCTGGCCCGGCCGCCCCTCTGATGCCCTTGCGGTGCTGACCCATCTCTCGCTACATTCCTACCAGTTGGTATGTGAGCGGGACATCCACGCCCGCACAGACGCGAGACGGACGGAGTCCCAGTGGTGTCCTCGAGCACGCAGCTCCCGCTGACCGATCTCAACGAGGTCCTCACGACGACGCGCTCGGTCCGGCTCCGCCTCGACTTCGACCGTCCGGTCGCCCTGGACGTGATCGGCGAATGTCTCCAGCTCGCCCTGCAGGCGCCCAACGGCGGACATGCCGAAGACTGGCGATGGATCGTCATCGACGACCCCGCGATCAAGGAGCGGCTTGCCGCCTACTACCTCGAGTCCTTCACCAAGTACGTGCTCGAGCCGCTCGAAGCAAGCACGCAGGGCGACGCTGTCACCGGTCGCCTCGGCGGCGTCGGCAGTGACGGCAAGCTCGGGGAGCGCACCGAGCGGATCCTTCGAGGCGCCCGGCACCTGGCGACCAACATCGGCCGCGCTCCGTATCTGGTGCTTCCGTGCGCGACCCGTCCGGACCCGGCCGCAGGTGGTGCGGGCACCAACTCGGCCCTCTACGGCTCGCTCTATCCTGCGATCTGGCAGTTCAACCTCGCCTTGCGCGCCCGAGGGCTCGGCACCTGCCTGACCTCGCTCCACCTCTACCACACCCAGGAAGTCGCACGACTGCTCGGAATCCCCGACGAGGTCGTGCAGATCACGCTGTTGCCCGTCGCCTACACGGTCGGCACCGATTTCAAGCCGGCGGCACGCAAGCCGGTCGCCGAGGTGTCCTACCTGAACGCATGGGGTGCCTCCCTCCCGTACGACGACCGCCCCTTCGATCGCCTGGACGGGACGCCGGCATGACCGCTCCCGCGCTCACGGACGGTGTCCGATGAAGGCGGCGTACGTCGCCACGCCGTCGCCGGACGACCCGGTGGGGGCCATCGAGGTCGGCGACTGCCCGATGCCGGAGACGCCCGACGGCTGGGCCGAGGTCGAGGTGTACGCCGGTGCCCTGAACATGCACGACCTCTGGATGCTGCGCGGCGCGGTCCCGCTGACCCGCGAGCGGACCGTCCTCGGCAGCGATGCGGCGGGCATGAGTTCTGGCCAGGAGGTCGTCGTCTATCCCGTGCTGCCGCTGCCGGACCCTGGGCGCAATGTCGCGCACGGCACCCTCGTCTCCGACCTCGGCCACGGACTCTTCGCCGAGACTGCCGTGGTGCCCCGGCAACACCTGGCCCCCAAGCCCGCCCATCTCTCCTGGGCCGAGGCGGCCGCGTTGCCGACGGCGTGGCTCACCGCCTGGCGGATGCTCTTCACGCGTGCCGGCCTGCGTGCCGGCGACCGTGTGCTGGTGCAGGGTGCTGGTGGCGGTGTCGCGACGGCGGCGATCGCGCTCGCAGCTGCGGCCGGCGCCTCGGTGGTGGTGACCTCGCGCTCGCCGGAGAAGGCCGAACGCGCCCGCACACTCGGCGCCGAGGTGGTCGCCGGCGTGGGGGCCCGGCTGGCCGATCCCGTCGACATCGTGATCGATCCCGTCGGGCCGGCCACCTTCAAACACTCGCTCGCGTCCACGAAGGTGGGTGGGCGCATCGTCACGTGCGGATCCTCCACGGGCTTCGTCGCGGAGATCGATCTGGCCAAGCTCTTCGCCCGCGAGATCGCCGTGATGGGGTCGACCACGGGAACCCCGGAGGAGTTCGGGGAGATGCTCGACTTCGTCGCGCGCCACGAGCTCCGGCCGCCCATCGACTCCGTGGCGGATCTCGACGCGATCGCCGTACAGGCGCAGCGGATGCTGGACGGCACTGCCTTCGGCAAGCTGTGTGTGAGCGTCCGATGAGCGATTCCGTCGTCCTCACCCACGAGGGCAGCGCTCTCTGGGCGCGCATCAACCGCCCGCGCGCCGGCAACTCCTGCAGCTCCGAGGTGATGGCTGCCCTGGAGGGCTGGCTCGACCGCGCGAACGATCCGGGGGTCCGGGTGCTGGTAGTGACCGGCACCGACACCTCCTTCTGTGCCGGCGCCGATCTCAAGGAGGGCACCGCTCTCCTCGACGACCCTCCCGCATTGCGCGCCTTCCTCGACCGCGGTCGCAATCTCGTACGACGACTCCGCCGTGCGCCGGTCCCGACCATCGCCGCGGTGAATGGAGCCGCCTTCGGAGGCGGGCTCGAGCTGATGCTCGGCTGTGACATCGCCGTCGCGGCGGCCAGTGCGCGCATCGGCGACGGGCACATCGGCGTCGGTCAGGTGCCGGGTTGGGGATCGAGCGCGATGCTCCCACTAGCGGTGGGACCGGCGCTGGCGCGGCGGTTGCTGCTGACCGGAGAGTCCTGGTCGGCCGAGGTCGCCGTAGGACACGGCCTGGTCACCGATGTCGTTGCGGACGAGCTGCTGCATGGCCGCGTTGCGGAACTCGCCGGCCGTCTGGCCCAGCAGGACCGCGACACGGTGACGCGGATGCTGACCGTGGCACGGTCCGCCACCGAACCGGCCGAAGCAGCCTGGATCCGGGAGTGGGACAACCTCCTCGAGCACGTCGCCTCCCAACGAATCGAACGGAAGACGCCATGAAGACACCGAGCCGCACCACCGTCGCCGGGCCGCTCGAGCTCCTCGGTCTCGTCGGCCGGGAACTCGGCATCAGCCGGATCCAGTCGCTGAGCCAGGACGAGGTCGACCAGTTTGCCGACATCACCAAGGACCACCAGTGGATCCATGTCGACGTCGAGCGGGCGAAGGACGGCCCCTTCGGGGGCACCGTCGTCCATGGCTTCCTGACTTTGTCGATGGTGCCGCGCCTGCTCGAGGACATCCTCGAAGTGAAGGACTTCTCGATGGGTGTCAACTCCGGGCTCGACCGGGTTCGCTTCGTGTCGCCGCTCCCTCCGGGTGTCGAGATCCAGGGCACGGCCACTCTCGTCTCCGCCGACCCGATCGAACCGACGACGGCGAATCCGGCGCGAGGAGTCCAGGCGAAGACTTCCGTGGTCGTAGAGTTCGCACACGAGTCCCGGGTGTGCTGCGTTGCCGAGATCCTCTTCCGGTACTACGAGTAGACCCACCAAGGAGCGCGATGACAGAGCAAGCCGAAGCAGGCATGAAGTCAGGACGACGCAAGTGGCCCGATGGCTATGACCCGCCACGGACCCGACGTGAGCTCGTGGACAGCGCCCTGCGTCTCTTCGAGCAGGACGGCTTCGACCGTACGACGCTGCAGCAGATCGTCGACGGCGCGAACCTGACGAAGGGTGCCTTCTACCACCACTTCCAGAGCAAGGAAGACGTGCTCTGGCAGATCCAGAACGAATACCTAGACACCCAGCTGGAAGCGGCCCGTGCGGTGGCCAGCCAGTACAAGGACGATGTCGTCGGCGAACTCAAGGAACTGATCAAGCTCAGTCTCGCCGGTGTCGCCGAGTACCGCGCTCACGTCGCGATCTTCTACCAGGAACGCCGGCATCTCAGCGGCGAGCGTCTCGAGGGAGTCGCGGCGAAGCGCGACGAACTGGAGGCGATCTTCCGCCGGACCGTCGACCGCGGCATCAGGACCGGCGTCTTCCGCAAGGAGATGAACGGCCGGATCGCCACCTTCGGCATCCTGGGCATGTGTGCCTGGGCGGTGCAGTGGTTCAACCCCGGCGGCAAGATGAAGATCGACCAGGTCGCCGACCAGTTCTGCGCGATGGTGATGGACGGCCTGATCTCCTGATCCCTCAGTCGCTCGCGACCCCGGGGGCTGCGAACCGCCCCTGGTAGAAGGACAGCGCGGGCACGTCGGAGGCCTTGAGCCGCACGTGGTCGACGTCGATCAGGATGATCACGTGGTCGCCGCTGACGATGATCTCGTCGGTCCGGCCGGCGATGATCGCGGGCGTGCCGACGAGCAGCGGTACGCCGTCCGGTCCCGGCAGCCATTCGATGCCGTCGAGCTTCTCGGCCCCGCTGAGACCGGAGGTCGCGAAGCGCCGCGCGATGTCCTCCTGGTCCTGCACGAGGATGTGGATCGCGATCCGCTCCGATGCCTCGAGAGCGGCGAAGCTCGACGACGAGGTCGCCAGGCAGAAGAGCACCTTCGCCGGATCCAGTGACACGGATGTGAACGAGTTGACGGTGAGGGCGGCGTACCCCCCGTCAGCCGTGATCGCCGTGACCGCGGTGACGCCGGTCGGGAACTGCCCGCAGACCTGACGGAACTCGCGTGAGTCGAAGAGGGGCTCGGTCATCATCGGGTCCCCTCCGGGGTGCCGGTGGTTCGGTCGGGTCGCAGGCCGTCGCGCAGCTCGATCAGGCAGACGGTGTGGCCGCCGGGATCGCGGATCAGCTGGAGGCGCCCGTGGGCGCTCTCGAACGGTCCGACGCCGGTGGAGCCGCCGGCGTCGACCGCGCGTCGTACGGCGTCGTTCAGTGACTCGACGTTGAAGTAGGCGATCCACGTCGACGGCACCAGGTTGGGCCAGTCGCTGTCGAGCTTGAGGACACCGGCCACCGGAACGTCGCCGAGCTGCAGCACCGTGTAGGGCTGCGCATTCGTCGACTCCTGGTGGTCGGTTCCGAAGCCGAAGAGGCTCTGGTAGTAGGCGACCGACTGCTCCGGCTCGCCGGTGTCGAGCTCGTTCCAGCAGAGCGCGCCGATGGTGTTGAGCGTCTCGACGCCGGCGCGGGACTCACCCTGGTAGAGGCCGAAGGTGGCGCCGTACGGATCGATGATCGTGGCACCCGTGCCGGCGGCGGGCAGGTAACGGGGTCCGGAGACGAGCTCGCCTCCCCTGGTCACCGCCGTGCGCACGGACTGCTCGATGTTCTCGACGGCGAAGTAGGTGATCCACCCCTGGGGACGGGTGCCGTGTGCTGTCTGGGCGTCGGAGATGCCGGCGACATCGCGTCCGGCGACGCTGCACATGCGGTAGATGCCCTGTCCGAGCTCCTCGTGGCGGACGGCCCAGCCGAGCAGCCTCGAGTAGAACTCCTCGGCCCGCGCGGGGTCGTTGGTGCAGAGCTCGACCCATACGGGCTCACCGGGTTGGAAGGGCGCGTTCACGACGCTCCACCGACTGCCGCGACGATCGTGGCGGCGGAGGCGAGAAAGGCCTGGTCCGGCCGGCCGGTGGCCCGGCTCGACTCGACGACCTCGACGACCGCCCGCATGACATTCCCCGGCGTCGCCGCCAGCGACTCGACGAGCTGGTCCGCAACGGCGTCCACCTCGTCGTCGGCGACCGCGTGTACGGCGAGCCCGAACCCATGGAGCTGGCTGCCGGTCAGTCCCGCGACCCCGCTGAGTAGGGCGTAGGCGAGGGGGCGCGGCAGTGTCTGGGCCATCACGTGGCCGACCCCTGCGGGGGCGAAGCCGTAGGCGACCTCCGGCAGGGTGAGCCGCGCGTCGGCCGCGACGACCGGGAAGTGCAGTGCCGCGAGGAGCCCCGCACCGAAGCCGATCACCTTGCCACGCACCGCGCCGACGATCGGTACCGGCAGGCGGCGGATCCGGTCGAGCAGGTCGTCGCTGGCGCGCAGCGCGGCCGCCACCTCCTCGGTGGTCGAGGCGGACAGGTCACCGAAGGAGGTGGTGTCCCAGCCTCCGCAGAAGTGCTTTCCGGCCATGTCCAGCCGAATCACGACACACGCGGGGTCGGCGGCGGCGGATTCGAGGACGCCGGTGAACTCGGCCAGCGCGGTGTCGTCGAAGCTGTTGCCCCGGCGCGCATTGTCGTAGCGCACGCGGGCGACGCGGCCGTCGCGTTCGCGCGACAGGGTGGTGGTCATGCACCGGATCATACAGACCAGTCGGTATGAAGTCTAGATCCGGAGAAGCTCTTCCCTTGGAATCATTGTCATCATACCGGCCGGTCGGTACTGTCCGGGACACCACGAGAGGAGAGATGTCATGGGTGACCTGGAGAACGGATCGCATCTGGTCGATGTCGGCGGCTACCGGCTGCACTGCGAGGTGATCGGCTCCGGCCCGCCCTTGCTGATCGTGCACGGAGGCATGGGCTACGGACACCGCGGCTTCCGGCCCTGGCTGGACGATCTCGCGGAGCGCCGTACGGTCGTGTACGTCGACCAGCCGGGCAATCCCGGGAGCGAGACCCCTGCCGACTACGCCGAATGGAAGACGGTCGACCGGCTCTCCGACGCGCTGCACGGCCTCAAGGTCGGGCTCGGCGTCGAGCGGTGGAGCGTGCTCGGGCACTCGTTCGGGGGCTATGTGGTGCAGTCCTACGCGATCGACCATCCCGACGACATCGACGCGCTGGTGATCTCCTGCTCGACCTCGATCATGGATCACATGGACGAGTCGATGCGCCACGCTCGCGAGGCGAGCGAGACCGAGGAGCAGTTCGAGGCCATCCGCGACGCGCTCTTCACCCCGATGACGACGGACGACGACTTCGACCTGGTGACCAGCCGGGTCCGCTCGGCATATTTCGCCGACCCGTCACTGCTCGGCCGTGACGTCCCGATGCCCAGTCGTGGCAGTGCCGCCGCCTTCAACGCCACCCTGCGGGTGTGGGACAACTCGGATCTCTCGGAGCGAGTGCCGGAGATCGCGCGGACGCCGACTCTGGTGCTCGGCGCCGCCCGCGACTGGACCTTCCCGCTCGAGGTCGGACCGCGTCGTACCCACCGGATGATCGCGGGTTCGAGCTATCACGAGTTCCCCGAGTCGGGGCACTTCCCCTACATCGAGGAGCACGACGACTACATCGAGGTCGTGTCCGGGTGGCTGGATCGACAGACGGCCGCGCGCGCCTGAGGACGGCTACAGCCCGCTGACCAGTACGGCGCTCGCGCTGGCGACCAGCCCCGCCAGGATGAGCAGCCGCAGGCGTCCCGGCGTCACCCTTCCGAAGAGGTGATCGCCGAGGCGCCAGCCCAGCGGGATCCCGCCGATGCCGGCCAGCGCGAGCCACAGCCCGGTGGCGGAGGCATGTCCGGCGATGGCGAGGGCGGCGAGCGCGGCGACGTCCTGCAGGAGGAAGGTGACCTGCAGCGTCGCCCGATAGCGCCTCGGCTCGAGGCCGCGGAGCGCCAGCACCAAGGGCGGGCCGTTGATGCCCGTGGTCACCAGCAATGCGCCCGCCCCGAAGCCGCACAGATCGGTGAGGCGACCGCCCGGACGCAGCCGGGTACCGCGCAGCTCGACGAGGATCGCGACCGCCACCGTGCCCACGAGCACGAGGCGCAAGGTGCGGTCGGACAGCAAGGCGACGCCCACGAGTCCCACCGGGACGCCGACCAGGGCCCAGCAGGTGAGTCGCGTCGCCAGTTCGCGGGAGGCGTGTCGTCGCTCGGTCCGGCTCGCCGTGCCCGAGATGAGGGCGCCCGCGAGGGTGCAGGCGAAGACCGCGCTCACCGGATCGGTGAGCTGGACCAGCAGGGGCATCGCGACGAGGCTGGCCCCGAAACCGGTGAGCGCCTGGACGCAGGCGGCCAGGCCGAAGATGCCGAGTCCGGCAACGACGAGCACCACGTCCTGTTCGACGATCACGGCCGCGGACGCTAGCACGACGACGCACTTTTCGAGCGCTTCGCGAAGAGTCATTGACTTGATACCGGCTGGTCGGTACGTTGTGGCGAGCGTCACGAACTCGGGTCCGGGTGCCCAACGCCAACTCACCGTTGTGAAGGAAAGACGTCATGATCAAGAACCGCCTACGAGCCCCACGGCTGGTCGCCGTGGTGGCGACTGCTGCGATGGCCTGCATGGGGGTCGCAGCCTGTGGAAGCGACTCCGGCACCGGAGGGGGAGGTACGGCGAGCACGGCGCCGCTGCGCATCCTGCTCAATGCCCAGCCGACGACCCTCGACCCGGTGGTGGGCGCGCGGTCCGGCGCCGCCGTGTGGTCGACCATGCTCGAGCCGTTGATCGCCACGGATGCGAACCTCGACCTCGTGAAGACCGGCATCGTCACCGACTGGAAGCGCGACACCCCGACCACGTGGACCTTCACGGTTCGCTCGGGTGTCACCTTCAGTGACGGCGAGCCCGCCGACGCAGCCGCCGTTGCGAACAGCATCCTGCTCAACCGCGACACCGCGGCCGGCATCCTGAAGTCCTACTTCACGAATGTCACCTCGGTCGAGGCGACGAACGCGACGACGGTCGTGGTGAAGACCAAGCTTCCCCAGTACAACCTGGCCGACCTCTTCTCCAATGTCTTCCTGATGCCGCCGAAGTACTACAAGGAGAAGGGCTCCGAAGGCTTCGCCGCCGCTCCCGTCGGCACCGGTCCCTACGTCCTCGACAAGGTCCAGGCCGGCCGGAGCATCTCGGTGAAGGTGAACCCGAAGTACTGGGGCACCAAGCCGGAGAACGCCGGTCTCGACTTCACCTGGTCGACCGACGGCTCCCAGCGGCTCGCACTGCTGCAGAGCAAGAGCGTCGACGTGGCCTTCGACCTCACCTCCTCGCAGGCCGACGACGCCGGCAAGGCCGGCCTGACGGTCACCAGCGTGAACACCGCGATGAAGATCATCGCCTTCCTCGACTCCACGAAGGCGCCCTTCAACAACGCGACCTACCGCGAGGCGGCGGCCCTGGCCGTGGACCGCAACGCGATCGTCAAGGGCATCTTCGACGGCCACGCGGTCGCCGACGGCGGACTGCTCAACGTCAAGCCCGGTACGCAGCCCACCGCTCAGGTGGATGCCGACCCGGCGAAGGCGAAGAGCCTGCTCGCCGGCAACAGCCCGACGGTGCCGATCACCTACCCGGCCGGTCAGTACACCAACATCCAGGAAGTGGCCCAGGCCGTCGGTGGCAGCCTCGAGCAGGCCGGGTTCAAGGTGAAGTACAGCCCGGTCGACTACGGCACCCTGGTCAAGCAGGTCGTCGGGCGCCAGCTCAACGGCATGTACATCTTCGCGGGTGTCCCGAACGTGGCCGTCCCGGACTTCTTCGCCAGCGGCTTCATGAAGTCCGTCTCGATCACGGGCAACTGCCCCGACCCGCAGATGGACAAGCTGATCGCCAAGGCGCTGGAGCAGAAGGACGCCGCGGCCGCCCAGCCGATCTACGACCAGATCAACAAGATCGGCGTCGTTGACAAGCACTGCTACATCCCGCTGTACGACCAGATCTACAACTACGCGACCCAGAAGGGTGTCAGCGGGGTCAACTACAACGCGCTCAACGCCGTGGACTTCACGAAGGCGAAGCGTTGACGATGTCCGGCACGATGGGAACGGGGGTGTCGGCCGTAGCCGGTAGGCACCCCCACGCCCCCGGTGATGCC
>JASLCW010000031.1 GCA_030151765.1 Marmoricola sp. | reverse complement strand
CGAGCGCCGAGCGCAGCTCCTGATCCATATCCGGCGTCGCTCGCACCCGCTCCTCGAACCACGCTGCGCCGAGGAACGGGTCCGAGACCAGGCCGGGTGACTCGTCGCCGTGCGTCTCATCGTGCAGCCGTCGCAGCGCCTCGGCAGTCAGCCGGATGCCGAGGGCCCGATCATCGAAGTCAGACAGGCGCGTGCCCGGCACGAACTCCACCAGCGTGATCCCCAGGTCCTCGAAGGCGGCGATCAACTCGGGCGCGAGCCCGAGCTCCGTCATCCGCGGCCAGATCGCCATCTGCCGCTCACGCGCAATTCCTAGCTCATGCGCCTGCTCGAGCGGCAGCTGTTCTTGCAGCACAATCGTGCGGGGCCGCTCGCCAGTCGGCTGGATCCGGACCGTGAAGTTGCGGTTGGTCATGCCGTCCGCCAGCGGTTCCGCGGTCCACCCCGCGCCGGGCCAAACACGTTCGACTGCCGTAGCGACGAGCTTGCGGTGCTCCGCGGAGATTGCGGCGACGAACTCGCGGTCGGTGGTTTCCATCAGGACTCCTTTACCTGGAGGGTCCGGGGGTAGTAGTTCTCGCACACGGCCTGGGCCTGTCGGCGAGCTTCGTCCCAGTCCCAACTGGACTCGACGAAGCGGTTCGGGCTCATGGCGCGGACCCTTGTTGACGGGTCTGCGGTCAAGCTCTCGACCAGATCGCGGCCGACCTGGTACGAGCCCTGTACGCCGTGGGCATTGCACCCAGCGGCCATCACGAGACCAGGGACACTGCCGACGGGTCCGATCACGAAGTTGCCGTCCGGGGTGAAGCCAGGCCATCCACGAAACACGGTGCGGACCCCCATCTCGGTGATGCTCGGCACAAGCGTGCTGATGCCGTGGGCATACTCCGCGAGGGCGTCCCAGTTCTGCTCATCGGGAAGCGTTGCGTCGCCGGGCACCGAGCGCGGATCAAGGGACGTGCCGGGCGACTCGAAGCCGCCGACGAGGAATCCATCGCCCTCGCCGCGGGTGTAGACGTAGCGCTCAGGCACGCGCAGGCAGACGCTGCCGGAATCCCACGCACTGGTCGCGCTGGTGACGAAGTGCTGCACGAGCACCGGCACGATCGGCAGCTCCACGCCCGCCGTTCGTGCCAGCACGCCAGCCCAAGGACCGGCGGCGACGACCACGGTCTCCGTACTGATCTCACCCCGGTCGGTCACCAAGCCGGTCACCCGCCCCTCATGCACCACGATCTTCTCCACACGGGTGTGCGGGACGACTCGCGCACCCGCCGCGCGCGCCGCGTGGATGTATGCCGACGCGACGCTGTTCGGCTGGACATAGCCGTCCGACGGGCACCACAACGCCAGTCGGACGTCGTCGACACGCTCCAAACCGGGGCACAGCTCCCGCACCCGGGCGGCGTCGACGAGTTCGACCTCCAAGCCGGCTTCCTCCGCGACCCGCGCCAGGCGACGATAGTCGTTCGCCGTCCTGTCGCTGAGCGCGATCCGCAGGCTACCGGTCTCACGCCAGTCCGAAGCCGCGCCGAGGTCACGCTCCATTCGGCGGTAGAACTCGGCCGACTCCATACTCAGACGGGTCTGCTCGACGGAACTGCGGACCTGCCCGACGATCCCTGCCGCTTGAGCGGTGGTCTGCGCGGTGAGGTCACCCGCCTCGACGAGCTGTACGTCCTCATGTCCTGCTTGAGTGAGCGCATAGAGCGCTGCGGCGCCCATCGCACCACTACCGACGACCGTGACGCGTGCGTCGCGGAGCATATTCATACCGCCGTCTCCTCCCTTGCCATCACATCATCCGACTCAGCCGGCGACATAGAACAACCGCTTGTTGGCGAACTCGTCGACTCCTAGCTCGCCGAGCTCACGACCGAAGCCCGAGGCCTTCGTGCCACCAAAGGGCATGTCGGCCGCCTCGGCCGAGGCGATATTCACATGCGCCATGCCGCAGTCCAGACGAGCAGCGACGGCGCGGGCCCGCTCGACGTCGGTGCTGAAGACCGCACCGCCGAGCCCGAATCGAGTGGCGTTGGCGAGCTCGACAGCGGCGTCATCGGAGTCAACGACGTGCACGACCGCGACCGGCCCGAAGACCTCCTCGTGGAAGGCGGTCATCTCGGGTGTCACGCCCGTAAGGACCGCTGGCTCCAGGTAGGCGCCAGGTCCCTCGATAAGGCGTCCGCCGACGTGCAGGGCGGCACCCTTGTCGACAGCATCCTGCAACACGGCAGCAATCCTCTCGGCCGCTTCCCGATTGACCATGGGCGCGAACTCCGAGGCCGCCAGCGCACGCGGGTCGCCGGGCACCAGACCGGTCGCCTCGTGTACGAGCGCCGCGATGAACTCGTCGGCGATCTGGCTCGAGACGATGATGCGTTTGTTGGAGTTGCAGGCCTGCCCCATGTTGGAGATCCGCAGGCGCCACGCATCCCGTGCGGCCTGCGCGACGTCCGTGCTGTCGAGCACGATGTAGGGGTCCGATCCGCCAAGTTCCAGGACGACCTTCTTGAGCGCTCGCCCGGCGAGCTCGGCCACGACACGGCCTGCGCGCTCGGATCCGGTGAGCGACACCCCGGCCAGCCGGTCGTCGGCGATGAAGGCGGCCACTTGGTCGAAGGTCGCGTAGACGTTCGTGTAGAGACCGGCTGGCAGCCCCACGGCGAGCAATACGTCCTCGATTGTCTGCGAGGAGATCGGACACGCCTCGGCGTGCTTCACCACGACGGCGTTGCCCAGCAGCAGGTTCGGGGCTGCGAACCGCGCGACCTGATAGTACGGATAGTTCCAGGGCATGACCCCAAGGACGACGCCGATCGGTCGGCGCTCGACGGCGGCGTGGTCCCCGGTCGCCGTCTTGACCGGTTGGTCAGCGATCAGCGTCGGGCCTTGCGTACCGTAGTAACGGAAGATTGACGCCGCGAACTGCGCCTCTCCCACGGCGGAGCTGATCTTCTTTCCCATCTCGGTCGTGACGAGCGCGGCAAGCTCCTCGGCGCGCGCATCGAAGGCATCTGCCACCCGAAGCAGGACTCCCGCTCGCTCCTTTACAGTCTTCTCGGCCCACTCCGCCTGCGCGGTTGTCGCCCGCTCGAGCGTGACATCGACCTCGTCATCGGTCATCGTCTCGAAGCTCTGCAGCAGTTCGCCAGTAGCGGGGTTCAGCACTTGGTACGGGGGCTGGGTCATGAGGATCCTCTCGGTCAGGGATGATGCGGGCTCAGGCCGGCGGCAAGACCGAGCCGAGCATGCGGACGCGCCGTGCGGTCGTACCGTGGGTGTCCTCATGGGCGTCGGCGCCCTCGAGAACACGGACAATTGCGTTGGCGGCGAGGAAGCGCAGCGGCTCGGGCTCCCAGCGTCGGCTGCGGTGGCCGACCCAGGGTGCCGCAGCGTAACGTGACGGCCGTCCGGTCACGAGGTCGGCCAGCGTCCGTCCCGCGGTGTACGCGGCGACTACGCCATGGCCGCCGAAGCCTCCGGCGGCGCCGAGACCGGTGCCGGCGTCGTAGTCGACCGACGAGGTCCAGTCGCGCGGAACAGCCAACAGGCCGCCCCAGCGGTGGGACACCGTTACACCGCGAGTCTGCGGGAAGTACTCATAGAGGGTGCGCTCCAGCCGATCCCAGACGACCGCGTCACGGACACTGAACTCGGCGAGTGGGTCACGGAGCCGATAGGGGGCACCCCGTCCACCGATGGCGATACGACCGTCCGATGTGCGCTGCGCGTAGAAGAACAGGTGCCGGCGGTCGCGCACCGTCAGCCCCTGGTCCCACCCGAGCTCGTCCCACACCGCTTGCGACAGCGGCTCGGTGGCGATCATCATCGACGTCAACGGCATGTACGGGACGCCGCCCGTCAGCTGACTGGTCCATGCTTCGGTAGCCCGCAGCACGCTGCGGGCTCGCACCCGAGCGGTGCGGGTGCGCACCAGGCACGGCTCGATCGACACGACGTCGGACTGCTCGTAGATGACGACGCCGCGTCGCTCGCAGGCCGCGGCCAGGCCGCGGGCCAGGCGGGCCGGCTGGACGCTGGCACAGAACGGCTGGAACAGCCCTCCGCTCACGCGTGGGGTGTTGACCCGCGCGCGCACCTCCTCGGCGCTGAGCAATCGGCTGCCCGGTTCTGCCAGGCCGGAGGCGACCGCGCTGCGCTGGGCAGCCTGCAGGCGCTCCCACTGCGGCTGGGTCGCGGCGATCACGAGCGTGCCGCCCTTGACGTAGTCGCACCCGATATCTTCGGCCGCGACGACGGCGCCGATTTCGTCGACCGCATCTTCGACCAGGCGGACCGCGTCAAGGACAGCCCAGTCGCCGGCGCCGCGACTGTAGACCTTCGGACTTCCGGCCAAGCCTGCTCCGACCCAACCTCCGTTGCGTCCGGCCGCGCCGTAACCCACCACATGCCGCTCGACCACTGCGATCCGGACGTCGGGACGCGCCTCGGCCAGATGGTATGCAGTCCACAGGCCGGTGTAGCCCCCGCCGACGACGACGATGTCCGCTTCGACCTCGCCCTCGAGCGGCGGGCGTGGTGCGATCGGACCAAGCTGGTCGAGCCACAGCGAGCGCGAGCGTACGTAGTCCCCGAAGGACACGCTCACGACAACTCCACCACAGTGCGCCCCTGAACCCTTCCCTGGGCCATTGCCTGGAAGGCCCCGTCGAGCCCGTCGAGCTTGATGCGGTCGCCGACCAGACGGTCGAGCGGCAGATCGCCTCGCACGTACATGTCCAGGATTCGCTGGAAATCGATCGCTGGGCGAGCGGAACCGTAGTTGCTGCCCCGCAGCGTCAGTTCGCGCCCGGACATGGGCATCGGATCGATGCTGATCCGCGCTCCGGTGGCCACCTGGCCCACAACAACGGCGACGCCGCCGGGCGCCAGGCTCTGGTACGCCTGCTCGATCGCAGTCGGTAGTCCGGTGGCCTCGTAGGCCACGTCGACGCCGCCCCTGGTCAGGTCGCGCACAGCCTCGACCACGTCGGCGACTTCCGTCGCGTTGATCGTGTGCGTCGCGCCAAGCTCTGCGGCGAGAGCGAGCTTCTCGTCCGAGACATCCACGGCGACGAGCTGGCTCGGCGACTGGATTCGTGCACCCATGAGCACCGAAAGGCCGACGCCTCCGGCGCCGATGACCAGTGCGCGCTCGCCCGGACGGATCGGTTGAGTGTTGATGGACGCGCCGACGCCGGTGGTGACCGCGCATCCGACGAGGGCCGCGATCGCCAGGTCTGCATCAGTGCGCACCCTGACTGCGCCATGAGCCGGTACGACGGCGTACTCGGCGAATGACCCTACCGACAGGTAGCTGTAAACCGGAACGCCGTCACGAGCAATGCGAGAGGTGCCGTCGGGCATGACATTGCGGTAGGCGGTGGCGACGGCCTCGCGGCACAACTGCGGGCGGCCAGCGACGCAGTAGCTGCAGGCACCGCAGGACGGCGTCCATGACAGGATCACCGTGTCGCCGGGTGCCAGGTGGTCGACACCAGGACCTACCGACTCGATCACGCCGGCACCTTCATGACCCAGTACGAGCGGAGGGGTGGCGCCCCACTCGCCGGCCAGCACGCGGTAGTCGCTGTGACACACACCGGCGGCGGCGATCCGGACTCGCACCTCGCCCTCACGCGGGTCGGCGATGGTGACCTCTTCACAGGTCAGTGGTGCTCCCGGGCGAGTGAACAAGGCGGCCGTCATCTGCATGACATCGACCGTAGGGACCCGAGCGGGAGTCGATCCATAGGGTCTTCCCGGGCCCAGCACCTGGGACCCCTCCCATGCGCTCAGAGAAACTGCACGGCTTGTGCACGGCTCGTCACGCCGAGCTTGCGGTAGATGGACGTCAGGTGATTCTGGAGCGTCCTCGGCGAGATGCCCAGGTCGGCGGCGATCTCTCGATTCGACGCGCCGACGGTCAGACCCTCGAGTACCTTGCGCTCGCGCGCGGTCAGCGCCTGCACCTGCGGGCGCGACAGCGAGCGCGGCAACACGATACGCACACCTGGGCGGCCTTCCTCGTCCGCTGCGGCTTGGACGCGGCCCGTGAGTCCACGGATGACCGTCGCGAGATCGGGCTGAACCTCGGCAACCGGATCGCTCCCGGGAGCACGCAGCCGGTCGTCGGTGACCTGAATCCACATGTGCTCGGCTTGCCCGCCCAGATCAAGGGTGACGGCCGTTTCGGCCGCCTGAACAGCGGACGAAACCAGCCCGTACATGAGGAGGTACAGCCGGGTGGTGAGCTCGAGCGGCAAGGAGTCGGGCCAGGAGCCGACGGCGAGTCGGACCTGCTTCCCGGCCTGCTCCCCCAATCGCTCGGCGATCGCCTCCTGCACCAGCGGCACCATGTCGACCCGTTCGAGCTCAGTGCGACCGAGCGAGTCGGCCAACGACCTGATCCGTCCCGCGAGCTCGGCTGGCTCGAGGGCTGCATCTGTGTCCAGGGAATCAGCCTCTGCCCTCAGCGACGCAACCACGTCGCGACGCTGCAGATCGGCAGCAGTCAGGGCCTGACCCGTCCATTGGCGCAGCACGCGCGTGCGCTCCTCACGCAGGAATCGCACCTCGCCGAGGAGGACGAGGCTTTCCACGACGGAACTGGCGAACGCAGCGACAAGTTCGAGTGACTCGACCTCATCCACGCCGAACACCCGTGGTTCATGGTCGAAGACTTCAAGCACACCCAGCCGGCGCTGCCCGCGGAGAAGCGGGACGCACACGTAGCCGCGCAGGTTCTCGTCGTGCACGATACGGCGCGGGACATCCCGCCGAGAACTGAGGTCGGTCACCGTAAGAGGCTCACGCAGCCCGAACGCCTGGCCAGCCAGGCCCTCGTGCAGCGACCACGTGGTCACACCGGCCACGTAAGAATCCGACAGACCGCGGGTCGCAGCCAGAACGTAACGCTGGGTGGCCATCTCTGCGTACGACAGCGTGCCGACCTCGGCATCCACCATCTCCAGCGCACCGTCGAGGGCGGCCCGCAGCACGGGGCCCACGTCGCTGACATAGCGGATCTCGTGCGCGAGCCGGCGCAGAATGGAGAATCTCTGACGCATCCGACGCTCGGTGCTCGATCCGCCGCTCATCTCCCGCTGCTCGGACATCTCTCCTCAATCCACCCGCGGGGCATTCTGCCCGCGGTGGACACAGGGTATCGGCGCCGTCCCGCACGCCGTAGAAGAAAGCTGTTGAACTGGAAGCGGTCGAGGCGTTTGGCTGGAGCCCATGACTGCCTTCATCTCGCACACGACCATCGACTGCGCCAACGCCTACGAACTCTCCGAGTGGTGGAAGTCGGTACTCGGCTACGTCGACATCGAGGGCGACCCGAACCTGCCCGGCCACGAAGAGTGCATGATCCGCGATCCGGAGACCGGCCACCAGTTGCTGTTCATCGAGGTGCCCGAGCCCAAGACCGTCAAGAACCGCTTCCATCTCGACCTCCGACCGCGCGCGGCGACCCGCGACGAGGAGCTCGCGACCCTCGTGGGGCTCGGCGCGACGGTGGTCGACGACCAGCGCGGGATCCGCGGGCCGGGCAGCGGTTGGGTGGTTCTCGCCGACCCGGCCGGCAACGAGTTCTGCATCCTGCGCTCCGCGGCGGAGGTGGCCGCGCAACCGTGACCACCTCCGCTCGATCTGCTCAGTTCAGTTCGACCTCGAGCTGGCGGAAGGGGTAGTCCTTCGGGCCGAGGAAGTCGGAGCGTGCCGCCATCCGCGCCTTCGGGTCTGCCGAGGGGGCGTAGTTGTTCAGCGAGCGCGGCGCCTGCTTGTAGATCAGGTCGACCCAGTTGGCGTACTTCTTCGCCCACGCCGGGTGGTCGTACAGGACGATGTCCTGCTCGTCGGAGTGCAGGCTCAACTGGGTCCAGTTCTCGCTACTCGAGAGGACGACCGCACCGTCGGTCCTGCCGTCGATGTTGCCCTGGACCGACATGCCCTTGATGTGGACGTAGCGGTCCTTGAACTTGTTGGCGGTGGCGCCGACGATGTAGACCATCTGCTTCGTGGGTACGCCGCGCAGGATGTTGCGGATCTTCAGGGGCATCATCATCATGACGACCTTGACATTGCAGCCCTGGTTCTTCAGCTGCTTCACCTTCTGAGCCAGGCGGACGCCACGCTGGTCGCCCCACACGGCATTGGCGATGCGGATCTTCGTCCGGCCGTTGGCCGTGTTGGTGGCACCGGTGCACTTGATCTGCCTGAGCACGCGCATCGCCGGGTCCACCTTCTTGTGGTGGGGCGCGAACATCGACACGATGTCGCCGTTCCGGAACCGCAGTGCACCGACCGGGCGGTCCTTCCGCATCTGGTTCCACATCTTCATCCAGCCCCGGTAGACACCCTCCTTCTCGGTGATGGTGACCCAGTCGTTGAACTGGTTGTACGCGGCGGATCCGGTGAAATTGGCCGAGCCCTCCATCACGATGTACTTCGTGACGCCCGACTGGCTGACCAGCATCAGCTTGTCGTGCATGGCTCCGCCCTTGCCGCGGCAGGTCTTGAAGCAGGTGTGGATCCAACTGCGCAGCGCCGCTGGTCGCCTCTTGTTGTTCTTGGCGAGCGCCCGCTTCAGGGTCTGGTACGAGCCGCCGCGGCCCTGAGCCATCGCCAGCGGGCGGGACATGATGATCTGCACGGAGACGCCTCGCTTGTGCGCGCCGATGAAGGCGCCGGCGAGGCGAGGCGAATCGAAGTTCCAGGTGACGGCCCGAACCGTCTGCCCCGCCTTAACGTGGCGGAGGGTGCTGATCATCTTGTTGTGGATCGCGGCCCGCTGGTTCTTGCGGAACGGATGGTTGAAGGTGATGCCCGAGGTGACCACGAACGGCTTCGTCGTCGTGGCCGCCTTGCCCTTCCTCGCCGCACCTGACGCGGCATTGGCCGGGGCGACACTCGCCGACCCGGCCAGAATCAGCGCGACCACGAGCAGGAAGGCTGCTCCGGATGCCGTCATACCTCGTCGCAAGCCGACTGCCGACGAGGTCCCCCAACTTTTCGTCATTCCTGTGTCTCCCTGTCGTAGCCCACCTGTCGTGGGCGTCCTGAAGCGGACACGCAGCCCGCTGTTCACTCTTGTGCGGATGCCATGCGCAGCCCTCGTCCAGGCGCGACAGCACGACGTACCGCTCCGTTTCGGTCGCACGGGCTCGCTACCGGTGGAATCCGCGCCAACTGCCGGAACTCGCAACTGGCGACGTCTTGTGGCGCGCGGTCACGGCACTCGCCGACAGCGCCGGCGCGGCAAGGGCGGGGGCCACGCAGAGCGCGGCCAGGACCTTCGGAAATCGCATGAACCAAACCCCCCGAGTCGCTCCAGGCGGACCCTCCACCGGAAGCGGGTTCAAGCAAAAGTTGACCACGACAACTGCCACAGAGCAACTCGCGCGCGCCGACGCCGCCTCACTCCGATAGCTCGCTGTCGTCGGCAGCCTCAGCCGAGGCTGCCGAGTCGCGCCACCTCGTCCTCGGTCAGCTCGATCGCAGCGGCGGCGGTGTTCGACTCGAGGTGCGCGAGCTTCGACGTACCGGGGATGGGCAGCATCACGGGTGACAGGTGCAGCAGCCACGCGAGCGCGATCTGAGTGACCGTGGCGTCGTGCGCGGCGGCGATCTCCGCCAGCGCCCCCGAATCTCCGGTGTGGTCGGCGACCGGGCGCCACGGAATGAAGCCGATGTCGTTCGCCTGACTGTGCGCGAGCAGGGCGTCGGAGTCGCGGGTGCCGAGGCTGAAGCGGTTCTGCACGGTCGCGATCGGCGCGATCTTCTCGGCCGCCTGAAGCTCCGCGACGCTCACCTCGGACAACCCGATGTGCTTGATCTTGCCCTCGTCCTTGAGCTTGGCGAGCTCCCCGACCTGGTCCTCCAGCGGTACGGCGGGATCGATGCGGTGCAGCTGGAAGAGATCGATCGCCTCGACCTTGAGTCGGCGCAGGCTCAGCTCCGCCTGTTGACGCAGGTACGCCGGCACCCCGACGGGTGTCCAGATGCCCGGCCCCTGACGGGTCAGACCCGCCTTCGTCGCGATCACCACGTCGTCGGCGTACGGATGCAGTGCCTCGGCGAGGAGCTCCTCGGCCACGACCGGGCCGTACGAGTCGGCGGTGTCGAAGAAGGTGATACCCAACTCGACCGCGCGCCGCAGCACGGCGATCGCCTCGTCATGATCCTTCGGCGGCCCCCACACACCGTCTCCGGTCAGCTGCATCGTGCCGTAGCCGAGCCGGACGACCGGCAGGTCGCCTCCGATCGCGAAGCTTCCGGACTGGGCGGCGACTGCGGATGAGGTCATGTCGGTGGCAACCACGCCACCCCGGCGTCGATTCCCCGATCGCATGCCTCACGACAGGGCTGTGGATTGTCGTTTGCCGATCTCGGAGGCTGCATCGAGACTGGGCAGACAGCCTCTTGCATCCCAGATTGGTACCATTGTGTTCGTGAGCACGCAGATCGCCGTACGTCTCCCCGACGACCTCGTCGCCTGGATCGACGAGCGAGTCGCCGGTGGCGGTGGCTCACGCGCCGCCGTGGCGACGAAGGCGCTGCGTCGCTACCGGCGTCAGCTCGCCGCCGAGCGCGACGCTCAGATCTACCGTGACACGGGTGGGTATCCGGATCTCGAGGGCATGCACGAAGGGCGCACCTTCCCGGACGTCGACTGATGCGCGCGATCCATCTGGCCAGAATCGACAAGACCCGCCCGGTCGTCGTACTCACGCGAGAATGGGCACGTGACGCTCTCAGATCGGTGACTGTAGCGCCGATCACCTCGACGGTACGAGGGATCAGCACCGAGGTCGCGGTGGGACTCCCCAACGGGCTGGACCACGACTGCGCGATCTCGTGCGACAACGTCACCACGATCCCGGTACGAGATCTCGGCCGACACCTCGGCTATCTCCTCGAGAGCCAAGAGGTCGCGCTCGCAACCGCCCTCGTCAACGCCTTCGACCTCCACATCGAGGACCTTCCTGGCTGAGCCGGCACCCCCGGACGCGGTGATGCCGGCACCCGATTCGCCCCCGCGACGCGTCCGCGCGTGCCAGCATGAGTCATGCAGATCCACCGCTCGCGCACCCTCACCGCTCTCGCCGCCCTCGCGATGGTCGCGACGACCGCGGCGATCCAGTCCGCACCGGCGAACGCGGCCCCGAGTCCGAGCAGCTATGTGCCCCGTTGGTGCGCGGACGGCAATCCGGCGCCTTGCCTGGTCTCGCTCACCCACAACGGCGAGCCGGTCACGTCGGCCGACCACGGCTACCAGCTGCAGATGACCGCGAAACTGAAGAGCGGCAACGACCCGCGCTTCCAGTGGCAGATGGCCGGCACCAGCGAGCTGACCGCCGGCGACACCTTCGTGATGACCTGGAATCTCGGCTCCGCACTGACGCCCGACCGCACCGAGAACTTCGCCGGAGGCACCCTCGTACGACGCCTCGGCGCGACGCACCAGGTCCAGATCACCGCACACCCCGTCCTGATGACGCAGGGCTGCAACGAGGCTTCCGCCTGGCCCTGGACGTGCCCGACCATCGCGACCGGCCAGTCGTACGTGCTCAGCGGCGAGGTGCACCAACTCGGCGCCGACACCAGCCTGATGGGCTTCGACCAGTCCCAGAACGCCCAAGGCGTCAACGGGATCTTCCTGGAGACCAACCCCGACGGAAGTCAGTACCTCTCCACCGAGATGGTGAACTCGCACTTCCTGACCGACGGGAGCACGCTCGTCGACGGCGGCGCCCGCTTCCGGATCTCCTACGCCATGCTGCGCAGCGAGTTCGGCATCCCCGACCCGGAGACGATGGTCGCCTCGAGCCTCACCGGTCAGGTCAACTCGAGTACGGCGACCTTCAAGGTGATGCAGGACCCCAACGGCGGCGGCATGATCGTCGATGTCGAGGGCATGCACTTCTCCCGCAAGGTCATCAAGGTCCGCCGCGGCACGATCGTCCCGACCAAGCCCGGATCGGTGAAGGCGAAGCGGATCGGCAAGCGCGCCCGCCTCACCTTCACCAGGTCACGCGCACGCGGTGCCCGGCCGACCGGCTATGTCGTCCGCTGCCGCCCGCCCCACGGCTCGACGGTCGTCGCGAAGGGCAAGCGCAGTCCTATCGTGGTTCGCGGCCTCAAGGCCAAGGTGCGTTACACCTGCACGATCCGGGCGACCTCGAAGGCCGGCCCGGGAACCGCCGCCAAGGTCAAGCTCCGCTGACCGACTCCGTCCCGGGCCGTTGGGCTCAGTAGGTGTAGAAGCCCCGGCCGCTCTTCCGGCCGAGGAGGCCGGCCTGGACCATCCGCTGCAGCAGCGGCGGCGGCGAGTACAGGGGCTCCTTGAACTCCTCGTACAGCGACTCCGCGATCGCCATCGTGGTGTCGAGTCCGATCAGGTCGGCCAGTGCCAGCGGACCCTGGGGGTGCGCGGCGCCCCGCACCAGACCCTCGTCGATGTCGTCACGCGTGGCGAAGCCGGACTCGAGCATCCGGATCGACGACAGGATGAAGGGCACCAGCCGCGCGTTGACGATGAAGCCGGCCCGGTCCTGGGACTCGATCGGGTGCTTGCCGAGGTCGTCGTGCGCGAAGCTGCGAGCGCGCTCGACGGTCTCGGGCGAGGTGAGCAGACTCGGCACGAGCTCGACCAGGTTGAGCACCGGCACCGGGTTGAAGAAGTGGATGCCGACCACGTGCGTGGGTCGCGAAGTGGCGACGCCGAGCTTCATGATCGGGATCGACGAGGTGTTGGAGGCGAGGATCGCCTCGGGGTTGGTGACGATCCGGTCCAGCTCACGGAAGACCGCGGTCTTGGCGGCCTCGTCCTCGACGATCGCCTCGACGACGAGGTCCCGGTCGGCGAAGGCCTCGAGGCTGTGCTCGACACGGATCCGCTCGCGCACGGCCGCGGCGCTCTCGATCTTCCCGCGCTTCTCCGCCCGCGCGAGGGAGGCCTCGATCCGGGCGGCGCCCGCTTCGGCGGCCTCCTTCGTGGACTCGACCACGATGACGTCCTTGCCGGCCCGCGCACAGACCTCGGCGATTCCGGCCCCCATCAGGCCGCTTCCGACTACTCCCACTCGCTGCATGGCGCGATCGTAGAGTGCCCTCCGCGATACCAGGAAGTAACCCCGGCTCAGCGGCGCGGACGCACCGTCAGCGACTGTGCGGAGCGTCCCACCGGGCCGTTTTCGTCGTGGAGTACGGCGGACGTGAGCCCGGATCCTTCCGCGCCGAAGACGACATCGGTCTGCATGCCCACCCACGGTCCACGCGGGCTGCGGTGCAGGTGGATGGTCAGGTCGAGATTGGGGAAGAGCCACTCGTCGGGCGACTCCCGCACGGAGATGCCGTTGGTCGTGTCGACCAGGGCGCAGAAGGCGGCCAGGTCGCTGACCGGCTCACCGGCCAGCAGGGGGATCCCGGTCCGCAGCCAGACCTCGGCACTGCCCGGTCGCGTCGGCCGTACCCGCCGCGCCTCCAGCGAGGCGATGAAGCCACCCGGCCACAGGCCGAAGGGCTCCGGAACGATCTCTCCCGGCGGGGCCATCGGCGCACCGGCTCCACCGGCGACCGCCGCAGAGTCATGGGTGCCCAGCATCCAGCCGCGAGCCCGTACGGCGGGCCGCCCGTCGGCGATGACAACGGCCTCGATGAGTTCGATGGTGCGACCCGGACGGACCGTGTGCACCTCCACGGTGAAGGGCTCGAGCGCGAGCACCCCGAGGATGTCGAAGGTCAACCGGCGCAGCTCCAGACCGGAATCGCCGGTGTGCTGCTCCATCAGGTGCGCGACCAGCCCGACCATCGGGCCGATGTGCTGCTCGCGGACGTTCCAGGCTCCGCCGGTGTGCTCGGTGGGGCGGAAGGTAGTGCTGTCGAGGCGTTCGAAGTAGGCCTCAGCTGCGGCGGGCAATGCTCAGATCGTCGTACGGCGAGGACGCTTGGTCGAGGGAGCGAAGACGCCCTCCTCGGCATTGCGCGCTGCCTTCTTGAGGTGCCGGCTCAGGCTCCAGCCGAGCAGACCCACCGCGACGGCCATCAGGATGAAGATGCCGAAGGCACCCCAGCCAGCGGTCACCTTCGCGTCCGGCGGGGTCTTGTCGACCAGCGCGGCAAGGGAGACGACCAGAGTGTTCATGACATCGATTGTGCCACGCGACCGCGTCGGGAGCCTCAGCCGCCCAGGAGTCCCCCGAGCAGGCCACCGAGGAGACCGCCCGGGGACGGCGCGGGCGTGGCGGCGGGCGGAGTGGGCGCCGGGTGCGAGGGGTGCTTGCGCTTGTGGACCGGTACGCCGTACGGCTTGGCGTACCAGACCGTCCGGTGGTCCCAGTTGCCCGGACCGAGACGGGTCCCGGAGCAGACCATGATCGCGAGCTTGGGCTTGCCCGTCCGGGAGAAGTAGGCGCGATAGCGCTTGTGGGCACGGATCTGCACCTGCCGGACCACGCGATAGCAGAGATGCGCCGGCCGGCCTCCGCGACGGCCCTTGACCACGATCTTGTCGCCGGTCCGCAGCCGCTGGAGCATGTCGTTGCCGAGGGCGATCGGGGCGCTCCAGGGCCAGGTGTGTGCGTTGAGCAGGACATTGCCGTGCTTGTTGCCCGGCCGCGGCCGCGGAGCGTCCCACGCGAACTGACGGGCGCCGCGCCGGGTCACCGGGGCCGCGCGCAGCTGGCTGGCTCCGTGCCGGGGCAGCGCCAGCACCCGTGATCCCCTGGTGATGCCCGGAATGCTCACCGTGGTGGGGGTGAAGGGCAACGCCGAGCCGCGGTGGCAGTACGACGGCGTCCGCGTGGCCTCGCTCCGGCTCGGAGTCGATCCGGCGGGTGCAGCGGCCAGGGTGCCGGCCAGGGCCACGGCTCCGATGACAAGGATCCCGGCCACGCCTGTGCTGCGCATGCTTCTCCTCCGCACCTCCGGGCAGGCGCCGACCGCGCCCACTCGGGAGCGTCCAACGCCGGGAGGGGGCCGCAGGCTACGGCCCGCGTGGTCAGTCCAGATCGGCGCGGTCGCGGATGCCGGCGAAGAGGTCGTCCTCGGGCAGCGGGCTCTCGACCAGGGTGCGCGCCAGTTCGTAGTCCTCGGTCGGCCAGATCCGCTGCTGCAGTTCACGCGGAATGGCGAACCAGAAGCCGTCGGGGTCGATCTGCGTGGCGTGGGCCAGGAGGGCCTGGTCGCGGACCCCGAAGTACTCGGCACACGGCACCCGGGTGGTGATCCGGGCGTCATGGGCCGGGTCGGGCTTCCACTGCTCCAGACGCTCGGCGTACGGCGACTCCAGGCCGAGTTCGAGCATCGCCTCGTGCAGCGCGACGGTCCGCGGCCGGTTGAATCCATGGTGGTAGTAGAGCTTCAGCGGCTGCCAGGGCTCCCCCGCGTCCGGGAAGCGCTCCGGATCACCGGCGGCCGCGAAGGCCGCCATCGTCACGTTGTGGCACTGGATGTGGTCCGGGTGCGGATAGCCGCCGTTCTCGTCGTACGTCGTGACGACGTGCGGCCGGAAGCCGCGGATCAGCCGGACCAGCGGCTCGGCAGCGACCTCGGGATCCATCAGCCCGAAGCAGCCCTCGGGGAGCGGCGGCTTGGGATCGCCCTCGGGCCAGCCCGAGTCGACGAAGCCCAGCCAGTCCTGGCGGACGCCGAGGATGTCCCGGGCGCGCTCCATCTCCTGACGGCGGATCTCGGTGATGTTCGCCAGGATCTCGGGGCGGTCCATCTTGGGATTCAGGACCGAACCGCGCTCGCCGCCGGTGCAGGTCACGACGTGGACGTCCACGCCTTCGGCGACGTACTTCGCGGTGGACGCGGCGCCCTTGCTGGACTCGTCGTCCGGGTGGGCGTGCACGTGCATGAGGCGGAGCATGGGCCACATCCTAGAGTTCTCCCCATGGGTGATCTGGGCGACCGTTACGGCGACCCGCGGACGAGCCGGCTCGTGATCGGTGTCGCGGCGGTGGTCGTACTGGGGCTGCTCGTCTGGCTCGGGTGGGCGATCAAGGGCAACAGCTCGCCCGAGGTCACCTCGGCGCTGACGAAGTTCAACGTCGACAACGAGCACCAGGCGACGGCCACGTTCGAGGTCCGCCTGCGCTCCACGACCGTGGCAGCGACCTGCCTGCTGCAGGCGCAGGCCGACGACCACACCGTCGTCGGCGAGGCACATGTGAAGGTGCCGCAGGACCGCGGCCGAGACGTCACCCTCAACGAGACGCTGCGGACCGAACGCAAGGCGACTCTCGTCGACCTCCTCGGCTGTACGACGGCGACCCAGAAACGTCCGCAATAGGACGAGCGAGGGGCGGATCGACTCGCTCATTGGTAAGCTTGTCCACTTACGTCCCGTGGTCGATCGGGAAGATCCCACCGGCGACGACCCGCAATCAGCACGACGCAGTACCAACGTGATCAGGAGTACCCGCATGACTCAGAGCAGTGACAGCAAGGTCATCTGGCTGACCCAGGCCAAGTACGACGAATTGCAGGCTGAGCTGACCGACCTGCGAGGTCCCCGCCGTGCCGCCGTCGTCCAGCGTGTCAGCGAGGCACGCGAGGAGGGCGACCTCAAGGAGAACGGCGGTTACCACGCCGCCCGCGAGGAGCTCGGGACCATCGACGGCCGCATCACGCAGCTCTCGGACATGCTGCAGCGCGCGCAGGTGGGCGAGACCCCGGCCGACGACGGCGTCGTCGAGCCCGGCATGAAGGTGACCTACCGCTTCGAGGGCGATGACGACGAGGAGACCTTCCTGCTCGGCGCCCGCGAGATGGCCGGCGACGAGATCGAGGTCTTCTCGCCGCAGTCCCCGCTCGGCACCGCGATCAACGGCAAGTCGGTCGGCGACTCGGTGACCTACCAGGCCCCCAACGGCAAGGACCTGACCGTCGTCATCGTGGCGGCCGTGCCGTACAACGGCTGAGACCGGTCAACTGGCCGGGTCGACGCGGTAGCCGGCCTCGACGAGTTCGCCGACGACGGCCTCGGCGTGCACCGGGCCGCGGGTCTCCAACTGGAGGCTGACCTCGACCTCGTCGACGCTGAGCGTCGTCGAGAGCCGCTCGTGGGTCACCTCGAGCACATTGGCGCCGACGTGCGCGAGGTCGCCGAGCAGCCGTGCCAGGCCACCGGGACGGTCCGGGATCCGGACCCGGATCTGCAGGTACCGCCCGGCGGCGGACATGCCGTGCCGGATCACCTTGCCGAGCAGCAGCGGGTCGATGTTGCCGCCGGACAGGACGACGACAGCAGGCGTCTCGATGTCGTGCGGACGATCGAGGATGGCGGCCACACCGACCGCGCCGGCGGGCTCGACGACCATCTTGGCTCGCTCCAGGATGAGGACGAGCGCACGGGAGATCGACTCCTCGGAGACCGTGACGATCTGGTCGACATGATCGGCGATCGCGGCCAGCGGGATCTCGCCCGGACGCCCGACCGCGATGCCGTCCGCCATCGTGCTCATCGAGGGCAAGGTGATCGGGTGGCCGGCCTCGAGTGAGGCCGGATAGGCGGCGGCGCCCTCAGCTTGTACGCCGATCAGGTTCACGTCCGGTCGCAGCGCCTTGATCGCGGTGGCGACGCCGGCGATCAGCCCGCCACCGCCCGTCGGCACCAGCACCGTGCGTACGTCGGGAGCCTGCTCCAGGATCTCCAGACCGCAGGTGCCCTGCCCTGCGACGATGTCGGGGTGGTCGAAGGGGTGGATCAGGACCGCGCCCGTGCGTTCGGCGTACTCCACCGCTGCGGCCAGCGAGTCCTCCAGGACCTGGCCGTGGAAGATCACCTCCGCGCCGTAGCCGCGGGTGGCGTTGTACTTCGGGATCGGCGCGCCCTCGGGCATGAAGACGGTGGCCCTGATGCCGAGCATCGATGCGGCCAGGGCGACGCCTTGTGCGTGATTGCCTGCCGAGGCGGCCACGACCCCCCGCGCGCGCTCCTCCGGCGACAGACCGGAGATCCGCACGTAGGCGCCGCGCGTCTTGAAGGAGCCGGTGCGCTGGAGATTCTCACACTTCAGGTGCACCGGCCCGTCCGCGAGGCCGGACAACCAGCGGGACTCCTCCATCGGCGTTCGGATGGTGATCCCTTCGAGTATCTGCTGCGCCTGCCTGATGTCGTCCAGGCCCACCCGCGGGATGCTCGTCATGCCACCAAACTAGTCGTCGTCGCCCTCCGGGGCCGACACATCGTCCGGGTCGTCGTCCTCGTCCTCAGGTGGCGGCTCCGCCTCCGGTTCGGCTTCGTCGTAACTCGCCAGGTGATTGGCGATCGCGTTGACCGAGGAGGCCAGGGGTACGGCGATCAGCGCGCCCGGGATTCCGGCGAGCACGATGCCCATGGCGATCGCGATGATCACGCCCAGCGGGTGCAACGAGACCCAGCGGCCCATCAGGAAGGGCTGCAGCACGTGGGCCTCGATCTGCTGTACGACGATCACGCCGGCGAGCATCAGCAGAGCGGTGACCGGGCCTTTGGCGACCAGCGCGACCAGGATCGCGACGAAGCCCGACACGGTCGCGCCGACCATCGGGACGAAGGCGCCGAGGAAGACCAGGACGCCGATCGCGCTGACGAAGGGCAGGCCGAGCACGGCCGCCCAGATCATCACGCCGATCGCGTCCGTACCGGCGACGATGACGGTCGCCCGCACGAACTGGGTCAGCGACTTGAAGGCGACCCGGCCGGACGAATCGGCACGGAGTCTCGCCGTTCGAGGGAAGAGACGGACGACCCACGCCCAGATGACGGCTCCGTCGGCGAGGAAGAAGTAGGTCGAGAAGAGCACCAGGAAGA
This sequence comes from Marmoricola sp., assembly GCA_030151765.1. Lineage (GTDB taxonomy): Bacteria > Actinomycetota > Actinomycetes > Propionibacteriales > Nocardioidaceae > Marmoricola. Next base: position 5,872 of record JASLCW010000031.1, on the reverse strand, counting down.
AGCCGGCGACGATCTCGCCGAGCGCCGACCCGATCGTGGTGACCCGGCCGGCCAGGTCCTTGCCCTGGCTGGCCACGAACTTCTGCGCCTCGGACAGGTAGCCGTTGATCTGCGAGTCCGAGGCGTGCAGCGGACCGGTCTGCAGCCAGTGCCGGATCTCCTCGAGACCGTCGACGACCTGACCGGAGAGATTGTCGATGCCCGAGGACACCTGCGTGCCGACGAAGGTGAGCAGCAAGGAGATCGAGGCGAGGCCGAGCACCACCACCAACAGCGCGCTGAGCTTGCGCGGCAGGCCCCGGGTCTCCAGCCATCCGACCACCGGATTGCCCAGGGCGGTCAGGAAGAGCGCGATCAGCACCGGGAAGACGACGAACTCGAAGTGCCGCAGCGTCAGGAGCACGATCACCAGGGCGACCGCGATGATCACGAAGCGCCACGCCCAGGCAGCGGCCAGGTCGACGCCGTACGGCACCTTGACCGGCTTGTACGTCGACGCGCCGGCGTCGATCGTCACCGGCCCCTGCTCACGGGCAGCGCGCCCTTCGGCCCACTGCTGCGCGATGCGATTGCGCAGTCTCTCCTCGCGGGCGTGGGCCTCGCGGCGTTCACGCTCGAGGAGGGCCTCGATCTCCTCCAGACGCTCGTGCCGCTTCCCCCGGAATCTCATGCCTTCAGCCTTCGAGCGCCTGTGCCAGGTCGGCGATCAGGTCCTCGGCCGTCTCGATGCCGACGCTGAGCCGGATCAGGTCGGCGGGAACCTCGAGCTCGGTGCCGGCGACCGAAGCGTGGGTCATCCGGCCGGGGTGCTCGATCAGAGACTCCACGCCACCCAGCGATTCGCCGAGCGTGAAGATCTTCGCCCGCGCGCAGACATCGAGGGCAGCCTGCTCGCCGGCCGCGACCCGGAAGGAGACGATGCCGCCGAAGCGGCGCATCTGCCGCTTCGCGACCTCATGACCGGGATGCGTGGGGAGTCCGGGATAGATGACCTCGGCGACGGCGGCGTGGCCCGCCAGGAAGTCGACGATCTTCTCGGCGTTGTCGCAGTGCCGCTCCATCCGCAGCGCGAGCGTGCGCAGGCCGCGCAGCGTCAGCCAGGCGTCGAAGGGGCCGGCGACGGCACCGATCGAGTTCTGGTGGAAGCCGATCTTGTCGGCCAGGTCGAGGTCGCGGACGATCAGGGCGCCGCCGACGACATCGGAGTGACCGCCGGCGTACTTGGTGGTCGAGTGGACGACGACATCAGCGCCCAGGGTCAGCGGCTGCTGCAGGTACGACGACGCGAAGGTGTTGTCGACGACGAGCAGTGCACCCGCATCGTGTGCGATGCCCGCGAGCTTCTCGATGTCGCCGATGTTGAGCAAGGGATTGGTGGGCGTCTCGATCCAGACGATCTTGGTCCGGCCGGGCTGGATCGCGGCGGCGACCGCCTCGGGGTCCGAGACCTTGGCCGGGGTGTGCTCGAGCCCCCACGGCTGTTCGACCTTGTCGATCAGCCGGAAGGTGCCGCCGTACGCGTCGTCGGGGATCACGACGTGATCGCCGGGAGCGCAGACCGCCTTGATCAGGGTGTGCTCGGCGGCCAGGCCGGAGGCGAAGGCGAAGCCGCGCTCGCCCTCCTCCAGCGCCGCGATGTTGCCCTCGAGCGCGGTGCGGGTGGGGTTGGCGGAGCGGCTGTACTCGTAGCCGCCGCGGAGTCCGCCGACACCGTCCTGCTTGTAGGTGCTGGTCGCGAAGATCGGCGGGATGACCGCCCCGGTGGACGGATCCGGCTCGTATCCCGCGTGGATCGCACGCGTCTCGAAGCCTGCCTTGTTCTGGTGTTCCTGGGTCACTCGATGAGCCTAGTGGGTCACCCGTCGACGGAGAGCAGGTCGCCGGGCTGGCAGTCGAGCGCCCGGCAGATCGCCGTCAGCGTGCTGAACCGGACCGCGCGGGCGCGCCCGTTCTTGAGGACGCTGAGGTTCACGACGGTGATGCCGGTCCGTTCGGCGAGCTCCGCGAGGGTCATCCCGCGGTCGTCGAGAACCTCACCCAGCCGTACGACGACCGCATGCCCGTCCTCCGGCTCGCTCATACGAGCGTCTCCACCTCGCGTTGCAGGGCGACCGATCTGGCCATCACCCGGCCGGCGGTGAGGCATCCGAAGCCGGCGATGAGGATCGGAACGGAGACGCTGAACATCATCAGTACTGCCGCACCCTTGCCATGGGTTGTCATCGTGGCGACGAGCTGACTCCTCACGATCGCGCTGACGACACCGAGCGCGAGAGTGCCGAGGACGACGTACAGGCCGATGCGAGTGAGCCAGCGCGCGACCTCGGGCGTGAAGGTGCCGTGCCGGCGACCGGCCCTGATGAGGAGTGCCGCCATCAGCAGGAATCCGGCGAAGAGCAGGAAGCTCGCGCCCTGGTCGATGGCGTAGAGGACGTGCTGCTTCGTCGAGGCGTGCAGATCGCAGAGGCTGACGTCGACCGGCGACTGACTGACTCCCGTGCGGATGCTGTCGAAACCGAAGGATCCCGAGCCCCCGTCACCGTTCGGGAGGACGCCCCTGGGCACCTCGACACAGACGTCGTCGCTGCCCACACCGAAGACGACGAACGAGCCACCGATGCCGAATGGCTTGAGTGCCAGAGTGACCGCGCTGATCGCGACGACGGCGATGACCAGGCCACTGCAGACGGCCACGACGAAGCCTAGCGGGCCCCACGGATCCTTTTCCCTCTTCATATCGAAAAACAATAGGGCATCGATTGTCGATATGCCAAGTCGGCACCCGGTCCGTAGCCCGGCCCGCCGCGGCTCGTTGCCCCAGCATGCGCGTGAAGATGACGATCGCCGCTCTGGTCGCGGGCCTCGGCCTGAGCGTCGGCAGCCCGGCCACCGCCAGTACGTCGACACCCCTCGACCAGCTCCTGAGCCCCGCGATACTGGATCCGCTGGTCGCCCTGCTGGCGCCGCTGCCGACGCCGTACACGCCCTACACAGGGTCGATCTGCCAGTCCGGCGATCCCCAGTGCATCGTCGACGTGATAGGCGAGATGAAGGACCGGCTGGCGCCGCTGGCCGCCTCGTGCGACCACGACGCGATCTTCTCGCTCGCCTATCTGCGCGTGACCGAGAACGTCAAGGCCGCCGCGGACAACGGCTATTTCAAGGACCGCGCCTGGCTGACCCAGATCGACGCGGTCTTCGCGCACAGGTACTTCGACACGATCGACACCTGGCGCCACGGCAACAAGGCCGTGTCGCCGGCCTGGAAGATCGCGCTCCAGTCGGCCGACGACAAGTCCATGTCGGGTCTCGGCGACTTCATGCTCGGCATGAACGCCCACATCAACAACGACTTCCCCTACGTTCTCGCCGAGGTCGGCCTGACCGCCAAGAACGGCACCTCGCACAAGGGCGATCACAATGCCTACAACGACCGTCTCGACTCGCTGTACCACCCGGTCTTCGACGAGGAGACGGCACGCTTCGACCCGATGTTCAACAAGATCGACATCGGCCCGATCGACGACTTCGCGGTGAGCACGATCATGCGCGGCTGGCGAGAGATGGTCTGGCGCAATGCCGAGGCACTGGCGAACGCGCGTACGCCGCTGCTCCGCAAGCTCGTCGAGAACGAGATCGCCCAGTACGCCGCTGCCCAGGCGCAGCTGATCCGGGCGATCCCGATCTTCCGGTCCGGCTTCTCCCCCACTCGGGATGCCTACTGCGCCACGCATCACGGCTGATTCGGGGAACGAACGCCGCCCTCCTACTGTTGGACCCGGTGGAACCCAGGAGGTACATGTGATGTTCGGTCGCAACAAGTCCCAGCTCGTCGCCCCCGAGGATGCCCTGCGCGGCCGCGCGGAGCGCGATTTCACCCTCGCCGAGCGACACCGCGTCCTCGACGCGCCCCTGGTCACCGACGAGGTCCCCGACGGTTTTGAGGTCGCCCTCTTCGGCCTCGGCTGCTTCTGGGGAGCCGAGGAGATCTTCTGGCAGATCCCCGGAGTCTGGTCCACGTCCGTCGGATATGCCGGCGGGACCACCCCGAATCCGTCGTACGAGGAGGTCTGCAGCGGCCTGACCGGCCACACCGAGGCCGTGCGCGTGGTCTTCGACCCCCTGAAGGTCTCGTACGCCGACCTCGTCGCCGCCTTCTTCGAGGTGCACGACCCGACGCAGGGAATGCGGCAGGGCAATGACATCGGCACGCAGTACCGGTCGGCGATCTACACCGAGAGCCCCGAGCAGGAGCAGACCGCCCGCGAGGTGATCGCCCGCTACCAGCCCGAGCTCACGATGCGCGGCTACGGCCCCATCACGACCGAGGTGAAGCCCGCCCCGACGTACTACTACGCCGAGGACTATCACCAGCAGTATTTGGCACGCAATATTAACGGCTACCGCTGCCATAGCGCGACAGGTGTCAAGGTTCCGCGTGACTGACATTGATTCTGACGCCAACGGGCGGCCAGGGCCAGAAGCACCTGATCGGCCCAGGCGGGCCGTCGCGGCAGCATTCGGCGGTCTGGTCGCGGCAGCGGTCGGCGGACCTGAAGGGGCAACGGCTGGGGCAGTCGCCGCGGTAGCCATCGAACCGCTGATCGACCGAGTCTGGCAGGAGGTCAGCAGCGACGGGAAACGGCGCGGAATGCGAGTCATCGAGCGCGCGATCGACCTGTCTGACTGCGACATCACAACGTTCGAACAAGCAGCGATCGCCACCGAGCAGACGCGACTACTGACTGGATCAGCAATCTCCGCTGCAACTCGATCTGCGTATGCACCGAAGATCGAGGCGCTGGCTCGGGCGCTCGCATCGGGCCTCGCAAATGAGGCCGCCCGGGTCGATGACGAGCAGCTCTTTGTTGCCGCCCTCACCGATCTAGAAGCACCTCATGTTCGCCTGCTAGATCTGCTGGTCCACTATGGCCCCGAATGGGGCTCCCTCGGCAGCCCGACCACGACCGCCGAGCTACTCGGGACCGAGGAACCGACGGCCTGGCGAATTGCGCACATCATCGAGGTTCGTCCGCAACTCGAACCCGTCTTGCCAGGACTCCTAGGAACGCTTCAAAGGCACGGACTTGCCAACGTCGACAACGATCTCGCGACCGCGTTCCGCAACTACGGAAGGGAGGTTGATAGAGCCACGAGGGCGATCGCGCGCGGTGGTCGGCACGAAGCGTCGCCATCGCCACTAACCCCTTCGATGCGCGTGAACCTGAACATGGCGGAGATCACTCCCGAGATCACATGGCAAGCAACTACGCATGGCGCGGCGCTGCTCTCCTACCTCACCGACACTCCTGCCGAACGGTTGTAGCCCCTGCTGTCCCGAAGACATGCACGACTGCAGGTGTTCAAATTGAGTGCTGCGCCCATGGGCGAGTGAGCCACCAAACCTTTTGCCCACTATCGATTCAGGCAGACTGCACGCATGGCCGCTCGCAGTCCTCGCACTATGCCAACGTTCCAGGGATTGCGCACAACTCTGCGCCCACCTCGAGCGGTGGTCGTGTTCGATGGGGGCGGGGACTGGCTGAGCCAGGCAGCCCTTGCCCTTTATGAGTGTGGCCGGGTCTGGGGCGGGAGCGGATTCCTGCTCATCCCGCATCACAACGGAGCTGTGCACCCGGCGCTGGTAAGGATGGCAGCCGCGTACGACCCCGATTACGTCCTCACGACACGGGTAACCACCGGCCAGTACGAAGCCATCTATCCGGAAGCGCTGTCGGTAAGAGATGAACATGGCGAACTGCTGGGTGGCGAGGAGCGAGCAGAAGCGCTCCGTCACTCACTCGATAGTTGAGTCCCCGATAGTGGTGTAGCGCGGTCGCCGACTTCGTTCCCGTCGTGGACGTGGGCGCGG
>JASLCW010000021.1 GCA_030151765.1 Marmoricola sp. | reverse complement strand
CTGCAGGTACGACGCGGTCGACGTGGCGGTCTTTCCGTTGCGGAGCTTGACCTTGGCGGTGACGGTGCGGCCGGGGCCGTTGACCGGGAGGCGATGCGATCGCCTTCGTGACGCGCTGGTGCTCGCGTGTGCTCAGGCGGAAATGACCCGAACGGCCCCACACTAGGAGCACCGGGGGACGTGGACATGACCCCAACGGGTCATTGACACGGCGGTTCACTTGCGGCGCAGGTTTCCCATGTGGACATGGGAAACCGGTGGGTCACACAGGATGCATCCCCTGTGACCCACCGGTTTCCCGGGTGATGCGGATCAGCTCACGAGCACTGCAGGTACGACGCCGCGGAGTTGACCACCCGCGTGTTCTTCAGCCGCACCCGGATCGTCACGTCGACGGGCATGTCCTTGCTGACGTGCAGGTTCACGACTCGTCCCTTGCTCACATGGCGAATCACCGTCGTCTTCATGCCCGGACCGCCGAAGCGCACCGACTTGATCCTCTTGGCGAGCTTGCCCTTGCCGGTGATCTTCGCGGCGATCGTGTTGCTGCCGCAGGCCTGGCTGCCGGGCATCTTCACGTACGACGACGGCCGTTGCTGCGCCGTACGGGCACCGGGAAGGCCGAAGGCCATCGACAGGCGCCCGGTGAGCGTCGTGTTCGCGTGGGTCGCGTCGTCCATCTCGAAACTGACCGTGGTCATCACGTGGTAGGTGCCGGCCGGCAGGTAGAAGGAGCGATGCGCCCGCGTGTCCGGGGTGTTGTTCCAGTCCATCACCGCGCCGAAGAGGGTGAAGATCGGAGCCGAGCTCGTGGTCGGTGCGAGCACCAGCTGGATCTGGCCGCGCCCGTGGGAGACCAGGTCGGTCGTGACGATCATCGGCCGGGTGAGGGTGAAGAGCCCCTCGACGCCCGCGTCATAGCCCATCGCGACTGAGCAGGGGGCGGTCGCCTTGCTCAGCTTGCGGGTGAGGGCGCTGTTGAAGCTCAGGTCGAGGCCGGTCGGATTGCCCCCGGACTCGCGCAGCTGAGCGGTGCCGCTGGTCCTCGAGCTCGCCGTGATCGTGTTCGTGGCATCGGACTGTGCCACGGCGACGATGTCGGCCCGGCTCGAGTAGGCCTTCGGGGCCGCATTCGGGACCAGTGGGTCGGAGGTCGAGTGATTGGTGTCAGTGGTGACATCGCAGGCCGAGGTGTCGGCATTTCCGCCGGCATCGCTGTACACCCCGGATGCCGTGACGTCCAAGCCTCCGGTGGCGGCGTGAACGGCAGGGGTGACGGCGAAGGAGACGCAGCTCAGGGCTGCGGCACCGACGATGACGCCGATGCGGGTGTTGGGCTTGTTCATGGACTTCTCCCTTCGGGAAGTGAGCTTCAGTGGGTGGACACGCACTGCAGGTACGACGCCGTCGAATCGATCAACTTCCCGCCGCGCAGGCGCACTCGGACGTTGACGAGGACGGGGGCGGTGTCGTTGGCCTTGAGGGTGACGACGCGGCCCTTCCTGGGGTGCTTGACCATCTGGTCGGTGAAGTGCGGACCGGTGAAGACCACGTGCTGGATCTTCTTCGCCAGCTTCTTGTTGCCGGTGATCTTCGGCCGGATCGTGCCGTGACCGCACGACCGGGCGGCCGGCATCGTCACATACCTCGACGAGCCCGTTGCGGCGATCCGTGACCCCGGCGTACCGAAGGAGACGTGCACCTGCCCGGATCCACTTGAACTCGGCTTGGTGGAGTCCAGTTGCAGGACGAGACCGGCGGCGATGACGGTGTAGGTGCCGGCCGGCAGCCAGGTGGTGCGGTGGATGTTGCTGCTCGGGGAGCTGTCCAGGCTCAGGACGGAGTCGTCCTCCGTCGGGTCGAGCGCTCCCGAGGCTCCCGTCACGCCGGGCTGGACGGTGAACTCGACGGCACCCATATTGTGGCTGGTCGCGTCGACGGTGACGACGGTGGGACGGTCGATGGTGAAGGACGCGGCAATGCCGGCCGCCCCCTCGGCGCCGACACGGCAGAGCGGATTTGCCTTGTCAGCATGCACCGTCGTACTCCCGGTGAAACCGACGTCGACACCCGTGACTCTGCCGCCGGACTGCGTCACGCGTCCGTTGCCCTTGACCGTCGTCGTCATCGTCACCTTGTCGGTCGGGTCCGCGTGGGCGGTTCCGGTGACGGTCGCGGTGGCGGTGATGGACTTCGCCACATTCGGGACGAGCGGGAGGGTCGTCGGTGTGGGGATTCCGCCACCGACTCCCGTGCCGGAAACATCGCAGTCGGGCTGGCTGCTCGCCATCAGTCCACCGACGCCGAGGCCGATGAGCTGTGAATGGGCCGGATCCCAGCCGGGAGCGGTGCCGGCGTACGCCGCCGGGAGCGCGAGCAGTGGCCCGCAGAGCAGGGCGGCCGCCGTGGCGACCAGCCGGAGCGGTGTCTTGCGCATGTACTTCCTCTTTCCGAGTGAGCCGATCCCGGGAGCAGAGGAGAAGGCATCAGAAAGGGGCTCCGAGAATCGAGACGGCACCGGTCCTGCGGGACCGGATCGGCCCTCAGGCTAGGAGCGCGGAATGCTCCGGACATGACCACAACGGGCCATTGACCGGAGGCCCGTGGGCGGAGTGCCCGAAATGCCGTCCGAGTTGCCAGAAATGCCCAGAATCAAAGGGCTGTCGGCTCCGTCACGGCTGCCGCCACAGCCTTGTGGACGTCGGGATGGAAGACGCTCGGGATGATGAAGCTCGGGTTCAGCTCCTCGTCGGTGACGACGCGGGCGATCGCCTCGGCGGCGCGCAGCAGCATGGGGGTGGTGACATCGCGCGCCCGCGCGTCGAGGAGTCCGCGGAAGACTCCGGGGAAGGCGAGCACGTTGTTGATCTGGTTGGGGTAGTCGCTGCGTCCGCTGGCCACGACGGCGGCGTACCGGCCGGCCTCGGCGGGGTCGACCTCCGGGTCGGGATTGGCGAGCGCGAAGACCACCGCGCGCTCGGCCATGTCGGCGATCCACTCGGCCTTGAGTACGCCGGGGCCGCTGACGCCGATGAAAACGTCGGCATCGATGAGCGCGTCGTGCAGGGATCCGCGTACGCCGCGCGGGTTGGTCCGCGACGCCAGCTCGGCCTTCGCGGGCGAGAGCTGGTCGTCGTCGCGGGAGAGGCAGCCCTCCCGGTCCCACACGACGACGTCGTAGGCCCCCGCGGCCAGCAGCAGCCCGACGATCGCCGTACCTGCGGCGCCCGCGCCGGAGACGACGATGCGTACGTCGGGCAGGACCTTCTCCACGCAGCGCAGGGCATTCGTCAGCGCAGCCAGTACGACGATCGCCGTACCGTGTTGGTCGTCGTGGAAGACCGGGATGTCGAGCTGCTCGCGCAGCCGGGCCTCGACCTCGAAGCAGCGCGGCGCGGCGATGTCCTCGAGGTTGATGCCACCGAAGCCGGGGGCGATCGCGCGTACGGTCGCGACGATCTCGTCGACGTCCTGGGTGGCCAGGCAGATCGGCCAGGCGTCGATGTCGGAGAAGCGCTTGAAGAGCGCGCACTTTCCCTCCATCACCGGCAGCGCCGCCCCGGGGCCGATGTTGCCGAGACCGAGCACGGCCGAGCCGTCGGTGACGACCGCGACCGCATTGCCCTTGATCGTCAGGCGGGCGACGTCCTCGGGGTGCTCGGCGAGTGCCGTGCTGACCCGGCCGACGCCCGGCGTATAGGCCATCGAGAGGTCGTCACGGGTGCGCAGCGGGACCTTCGACTGCACCGAGATCTTCCCGCCGATGTGCAGCAGGAAGGTGCGGTCCGAGACCTTGTGGACAGTGACGCCCTCGATCTGGTCGACGGCCGCGACGATCTCGTCCGCATGCGCCGAGTCGGTCGCCGAACAGGTGACGTCGACGACCAGCCGGTCGTGGCGCGACTCGGCGACGTCGATCGCCGTCACCATGCCGCCCTGGCCGGCGATCGTGGTGGCGACCGCGCCGACGAGAGACGGGTCGGTGTCGGTGTGCAGCCGGATCGTGATCGAGTACGACGCACTCGTGGCGGCTCGGCGGGTCGGGGTGGAGGCGCTGTCCATGACTGCCATCGTGCCTTCCACTGCCGGTTACTAGCGAGTCCTGGTTTCTGCCCTTGCGTGCTTCTGCGATGCTGGCGGGGCATCGACGACGAAGGAGACCGCCATGCTCGTGGTGACCACCAATGACATCCCCGGATGGGAGATCCGCAAGGTGTGCGGCGAGGTCATGGGCCTGACGGTCCGCTCCCGCAATGCCTTCTCGCAGATGGGTGCGGGCTTCAAGTCACTCGTCGGCGGCGAGCTCAAGGGCATGACCCAGAACCTGATCAACAGCCGTCAGGAGGTCATGGGCCGGATGCTCGAGGAGGCCCGTGCTCGTGGCGGCAATGCCGTCGTGGCGATGCGCTACGACACCTCCGAGATGGGCGACACCTGGACGGAGATCTGCGCCTACGGCACCGCCGTCGTCGCCGTACCCGTGACCGAGGACGCCAAGGCCACGGCCCGCGAGCTCGGCTACGGCGGCGTCTGAGACCTGCCCGCCGGGGCCGGTCAGGCCCAGGACCAGCTCGCCAGCACCGATGCGACCTGGTGATTCCGCTTGGCCGCCGGCACCTTGGGGGAGAAGGAGAAGCTCACCACGTAGGTGTGCGTGCCGTGGCTGATCAGGTACTGCTCCAGCCAGTAGCTGGTCTTTCCCGAGTTGTGCATGCCGCGCAGGTGACCGGCGACCGCGCCGGCGACCCTGGTCGGCTGCTCGACGACGGAGTCGCTGGTCGTGCCGTCGACCTGCACCCGGGCGTTCTCGGTGAACTGCTCGACCTGGTCGGCGGCGAAGCTCTCGTTGGAGATGACCACATTGATGTTGCTGGTGAAGCCGGCGGTGGCCCTCGCCGCGGCCACCGCGGTGTCGACCCCGCGCGCCGAGACCTGCTTGCTGACATCGCGCCAGCGGGCCGGTGCCCGGAAGGCATAGCCGGTGCCCGCGACCTTGATGCCGGTCGCCGCCGCGGCCGGACTGGGCGTCGCGATCACGGGCGCGGTCGAGGGTGTGGGGGAGGCCGAGGTGCCCGGGTCGGCGCTGCCGCCAGGGCCCCCGCCGCAGCCGGCGAGCAGTGGCGCCAGGGCGAGCGCAACCAGCCAGAGACGTCTAGGGGCCATGCCCACACACTAGGAGACGGGGCGAAGCCCGCCGTCGATACACTCGACCGGCATGCAGGCCCCGTAGGCTCGACAGCCGCAGAAGGAGCGACCAGATGGCGACACGTCTCGTCCTGCACGTAGGCGTGATGAAGTCCGGCACCACCTTCATCCAGCGGGTCCTCCTCGCCAATCAGGAGCGGCTCAAGGAGCAGGGCATCCTCTTCCCCGGCAGGCGCTGGCGTCGCCAGGTGGTCGCCGTACGCGACCTGATGGCGCAGGTGGACGAGCAGGGCAATCGCCTCGATCCGGACGGCCCCTGGAACACCATGGCCGCGAAGATCCGGGAATGGCCGGGCACCGCGATCATGTCGATGGAATACCTCGGCCCGCGCAGCGCGGCGCAGATCGCCGTCGTACGGGAGACCTTCCCGGACACCGAGATCGAGGTCGTCCTGACCGTGCGCGACCTGGCCCGCTCGATCACCTCGATGTGGACCGAGTCGGTGCAGAACCGCGGTACCAAGACCTGGCCCGGCTATCTCAAGGCGCTCCGCACCGGCGACGATCCGGTCGGCCAGGCCTTCTGGCGGCAGCAGCGGATCACGACCGTGGTGAAGCGCTGGACCGCCGTCTTCGGAGCCGAGCACGTCACCGTCATCACGGTGCCGCCGCCGGGCGCGCCCCGCGACACCCTCTGGAAGCGCTTCGCCTCGGTCGCAGGCATCCCCGAGGACCTGTGCGATCTCGACGTGGTCGGCAACGCCGCGCTCGACGCGCCCTCGGCCCTGGTGATGCGTCGTCTCAACGAGCGGCTCGCCGAGTCGGAGATGGACCCGAAGGTCTACGACCGCTTCGTCAAGCGCGGACTCGCGAAGAACGGCATCAACGAACGACCGCGCCGCGGCCCCTCCGTCGGGCTCAACAGCCCCTGGGTGATGCTGCTGGCGAAGCGCGAACTGCGCGAACTCCGGGCCCTGTCGCCGCGGGTGGTCGGCGATCTCGCCGAGCTGCGCTCGCGGCCGGTCAAGGGCATCAGCCCGCGCAAGGTCAGCACCGAACAGCAACTGGAGGCAGCCGTCGACGGCATGGCCGCGCTCCTTGATCTCTGGATCGCCGAGGCCGAGGGCCGCGGCGATGCCGGGAAGGACGACCGATGAGTGGCTTGCGCTCCAAGCTCCGTTCGATGGCCCGACCGGCGGGGGAGGGCGACTCCGGACCCGCGTGGGGTGACGGCGATCCGCGCGTCGCCGTCATCACGATGGTCCGCGACGAGGGCGCGGCGCTGCCGCTGTGGCTGCGCTACTACGGCGACCAGGTCGGTCTCGACAACCTGTACGTCGTCGACGACAACTCGGTGGACGGCTCGACCGATGACCTGCCCTGCGATGTGCTCAAGGTGCCCGGCGTACGGGGTGGGCACTTCGAGCCCTCCCGGATGCGGCTGATCAGCGGTCTCGCCGACGGCCTGCTCGGCCTGTACGACGCGGTCGTCTTCTGTGACGCCGACGAGTTCATCGTCCCCGATCCGGCTCGGCACAAGGGTCTCGTCGACTTCGTCGCGAGCCGGGCCGGCGCCGAAGCCGTGGGCGTCCAGGGCTACAACGTGGTCCAGCACGTCGACTCGGAGGCACCGCTCGACCTGTCCGCGCCCATCCTCGCGCAGCGGGCGTACGCCGTCTTCGTGCCGACGATGTGCAAGCCGAGCATCAGCTACACCGGTGGCGCCTGGGTCGCCGCCTCGCACGGGATCCGTGCCGACTACCGGGTCGATCCCGACCTCTTCATGTTCCACCTCAAGTTCGCCGATCGGGACCAGCTCCGCGCCGTCGCCGACAAGCGTCGCGAGATGGTCGCGCAGGACGGCCGCTCCCGCGCCACCAGCTGGCGACGCGGCGGCGATGAGCTCGTCGGGCTGCTCGAGGCCGTGTCCGCGCGGATCGACCCGGCAACCACCCCCGAGCTGACCGTCCCCGAGGGCCGGGCACTGGATCGCCTGGTCATCGACGACCCCGACCGGCAGGGTGCCAGGCGGGCGCGCAAGGGCGGTCAGGTCAAGGCGATGGAGGAGGCCGTCCCGGTACGCATCCCGGATCGTCTCCGCACCGCCTTCTAGTGCCGGTCGAGTGCCTGACGACGCGCTATCGTGCGTCCTCAAGCACTCGACCCGACCGTGCGGCGACGCCGAAGGCGCTGGCCAGCGGGATGATCCCGAGCACCAGCACCATCGGGAGCGCGAAGCCGATCCGCAGTGAGTTGGCGCCGACGGCACCGGTCATCACCGAGCCCAGCAGCGCGCCCACGTAGTTGAACTGGTTGAAGCGGGCGATCACGGCGTCGACCCGGCGCAGCCGCAGCTCCTCGGGTACGTCGTCACCGCCGGCGATCCGGGCCGCCGCCGAGAAGCTGAGTGGGGCGATCACCGAGGCGCCGGCGCCGACGAGGGTGAAGCCGATGACCGCGACCTGCCAGTTCGGTGCGGAGACCACGATCGCGAGCGCACCGAAGGCGACGACGGCGCCCACGCGGAGCACGCGGACCGGGCCGAACCGGGCGACGAGCGAGTCGCCCACCAGGCGAAGCACCCCGCTGGCGATCAGGTAGGGCAGGGTGGCCAGCGCGACCAGGCCCGAGGGGGTCGGGAAGACCTTGTCGAGGTACGTCGGGCCCCAGGTCGTCGAGGCGGTGTCGACCATGTAGAAGAGCACCATCACCACGCCGACGAGCAGGATCGGGCGCCACGGCACCGGCGGCATCTCCGAGGTGTCGGGGAGGCTCGCGCCGCGGCGCAGCAGCGGCAGGGTCAGTGCGATCACCGGTACGACGGCCAGGAAGGCTGCCCACCGGATGTCGATGTGCGCGGTCGCCAGCGCGATCGCGGCGCCGACGATGCCGCCGAGGGTCCAGGCGCCGTGGAAGGACGGCAGGATCGGCCGGCGGTAGGCATGCTCGAGGGCGACGGCCTGCATGTTGGTGGTCGCGTCGACGACACCGAGCGCGACGCCGTACAGCGCGAGCGCGCCGATGAAGAAGACCTTCGAGGGCGCCAGCACGACGAGCGGCTCGGCGATCGCGATCCCGGCCAGTCCGGACCGCAGCAGCCAGGCGCTCTCCCGGCTGGCGGCGAGCTTCTCCGCCAGGACCGAACCGCCGCCGGCCAGCAGGACCATCATCAGCAGCACGATCGAGAGCGCTCCCTCGGACAGGTGCCACTTCTCCTTGAGGTCGGGCAGCCGGGTGGTGAGGCTGATGAAGATCATCCCTTGGGTGGCGAAGGCGGCCGCCGCCGCGCCCCGGGCGCGCGTGAGGGTCTGGTCCATGAGGGACATCCAACCCGATGACATGCTGTTCCGGTGAGTGAACTCTGGTTGGTCCGCCACGGCGCGACGGAGTGGAGCCGCAACGGCCGGCACACCTCCGTCACCGACCTGCCCCTGCTGCCGGAAGGGGAGGAGCAGGCGATCGCCCTCCGTCCCCGGCTCGCCGAGGTGGACTTCGAGCTCGTCCTGACCAGCCCGCGGCAGCGCGCCCGGCGTACGGCGGAGCTGGCCGGCTTCCCCGACGCGGTCGGTGAACCGGACCTGGCCGAATGGGACTACGGCGACCTCGAGGGCCTCACCAGCGCACAGATCCAGGAGACCCGTCCCGGTTGGACGATCTGGAAGGGACCGTGGCCGGGTGGTGAGCAGCCCGCCGACGTGGCCGCCCGCCTGGACCGGGTGGTGGCGCTGAGTCGCGAGGCCAGCGGGCCGACGCTGGTCTTCGCGCACGGGCACTGCCTGCGCGTCCTCGCGGCTCGCTGGCTCGGCCTGGCCCCGACCGAGGGGCGCCTCTTCACGCTCGACACCGCCACGATCGGGGTGCTCGGCTGGGAGCACGACGCGCCCGCGATGCTGCGCTGGAACAGCTGAGCTCGCCCGCTTCCGACTAGAGTTCGGGGCGTGGCGCTGGAAGTCTCCTGCCCGCGGTGTGCCTCCGCGGTCACTGCGAACGAGGGCGTCCACCGGTGCCCGAACCACGGTGAGGTCAACCCGCTGCTGCGCCCGTCCCTCATCGGGTACGACGCCTTCGCGGAGATGATGCAGCAGGTTGCCGATGCGCCGACCTATCTGCCGTGGCCGATGAGCCCGGGCTGGAGCATCGCCGACTTCGGCTGCGTGGGCGGGTCGGGGCCGACCGCGACGGTGACGACCACGGTCGGGACGAGCGCGCTGGACGGTCACGTCGAGGTGACCATCGTGAGCGAGGACCCGGGCATCGGTCTGGGCGCACGCTGCGCCGGGGTCGACCTGATCGACCCGGGTGGGCAACTCGTCGAGGAGGCGCCCGCCGTACGGGTGCGCGCCGGAGGGCGTGCGGTGGCACTGTGGCCCATCGACGGCTCCGACGGACCGCCGCTGGAGCGCTCGGTCTTCGCCGGCGAGTGCGACGGCCGCTGGCTGTGGCTGGTGCTGCGCCCGGCCTCGGCGGCGCTGCTGCTGCACGACGAGTGGCTGCTGGCCGATGTGACCGGATTCGGGCCGGAGGCGATCGAGATGCCCTTCGGAGGGGACCGGCCGGCATGGTGAGGGAATCATGAACCTGACCCTGACCACCGAGGTCTTCGTGACGCTCTTCGTGATCATGGACCCGGTCGGCACCATCCCGATCTTCCTGTCGCTGACCAGCGGCCGCTCCCCGGCGGTGATGCGACGGGCGGCCTGGCAGGCCGTCACGGTCTCCTTCGGCGTGATCAGCGCCTTCGCCTTCTTCGGTCAGCAGATCCTGGAGTACCTCAACATCTCGCTGCCGGCGCTCCAGTGCGCCGGTGGCCTGCTGCTGCTCCTGGTCGCGCTCGAGCTGCTGACCGGCAAGGAGCAGGAGCAGGTGGCCTCCGCGGACACCAATGTCTCGCTGGTCCCCCTGGGTACGCCGCTGCTGGCCGGTCCGGGCGCGATCGTGGCCACGATGGTCTTCTCCAAGCAGGTGCACCACTGGGGCGCCTTCTTCGCGGTCGCGGCGGGCGTCGTACTCGTCCACGTGGCGCTGTGGCTGGCGATGCGCTTCTCGCTGCCGATCCTGCGGCTGATCCGGGAGGGCGGCGTGCTCCTGGTCACCCGGATCGCGGGCCTGCTGCTGTCCGCGATCGCGGTCCAGATGGTCGCCAATGCCATCCACTCCTTCATCCAGTCGTGGAGCTGACTCCCGGAGGTACCGGGAGTACGGCAGAATGACCTCGATGTCTGCCAACCGGGTCCTCGCCATCGCCAACCAGAAGGGTGGCGTCGCGAAGACGACGACCGTCGCCTCACTCGGCGTCGCGCTGGCCGAGCGCGGCAACCGGGTGCTCGTCGTCGACCTCGATCCGCAGGCCTGCCTGACCTTCAGCCTCGGCATCGATCCCGAGGATCTCGAGCTCTCGGTGCACCATGTGCTGACCGAGGGCACTGACATCGCCGAGGTCCTGGTCACCACCGAGGACGCCGTCGACCTGCTGCCCGCGACGATCGAACTGGCGCGCGCGGAGGCCGACCTGCTCACCCGCACCGGTCGCGAGTACGCGATCCGGGGAGCGCTGGCCGACCTCGACGACTACGACTGGATCCTGCTGGACTGCCCGCCCTCGCTCGGTGTCCTCACCGTGGCCGCGCTGACCGCGGCACACGACGTACTCATCCCGCTGCAGTGCGAGACCCTCTCGCACCGGGGCGTGGGGCAATTGCTCGACACGGTCCACGACGTACGCCGCTTCACCAACCCGCACCTGCAGGTGCTCGGCGTACTCCCGACGCTGTACGACGGCCGCACCAACCATGCGCGTGCGGTGCTGGACAACATCTCCGAGGCCTACGACCTCCCGATCGTCGAACCGCCCATCCCGAAGTCGATCCGCTTCGCCGAGGCGCCGGCCGCCGGACGCTCGATCCTGGCGACCTCCGCGAGCAACAAGGGTGCCGCCGCGTATCGCGATGTCGCGGCCCGTCTCGACGGCGCAGAGCCGGAGTCCGCGGGTCGATGAGCCGGCGCGCAGCCCCGACCCATCGTGCCGCCCGGCATCGCAAGGTCCGCCCGCGCCGGGGGCGGATCTTCCTGTGCGTGCTGGCCGGGCTGGTCACCGTCGTCGCCCTGATGGCCGGCACCGGCCTGCTCCCCGAGGGGGACCGTTCGCCCGCCTCCGCCGCAGGGAAGCTGCCGGAGACGCTCCCGCCGAGCACGCCCTCGCCGTCGACCGTCGCAGACGTGACCACGAAGTCGAAGCCGCGGAAGGCCGCGAAGAAGAAGCAGTCGCCGCCCGCGTCCGACGCCCTCCCGGCCGACACAGGCGAGGGCCGGCGGGTCGTTTTCGCGATCGGACAGCAGCGGGTGTGGCTGGTCGACGCGGATGACCAGGTGACCTCGACGTACGAGGTGAGTGGCAGCCTCACCGACAACCTGCAGCCCGGTGACTATCGTGTCTACTCGCGCTCGCGCTGGGCCGTCGGCGTCGACGACTCCGGCGTGATGCAGTACTTCGTCCGCTTCGCGCACGGCCCCAAGGCGGCCATCGGCTTCCACACCATCCCGACCCTCAACGGCAAGCCGCTGCAGACCCTCGCCCAGCTGGGTACCCCGCAGTCGCACGGCTGCATCCGCCAGGAGCGCACCGACGCGATCCGGTTGTGGGAATTCGCGCCGGTGGGGACCAGCGTGGTGGTGACTGCCTGACGTGGCGAATTCACTACATATGTAGTGAATTCGGCCCAGATCAGCCGAAATAGCGCATGATCTGGGCCGAAAACGCCTGTTCTGCTCAGGCGGACTCGCCGGCGGCGGCAGGCTTGCCGCTCCGGGTACGACGGCGCCGGCGATTGCGCGACGAGGCCGAGCTGCCCTCGCCGGACTTCTCCGACGAAGCCGGCGAAGCCGAGGAGGACGACGACTGCCGCGAGCCGCCCTGTGACTTGTTCTCACCGGACTTCTGCGACGAGCGGTTGCGACCGCCGCCGCCCTTGCCGCCGGAGC
>JASLCW010000005.1 GCA_030151765.1 Marmoricola sp. | reverse complement strand
GCCTCGGCGGCACCCTTGTTGGCCGCCTCCATCGCGCCCGGACCACCGCCGGTGATCACCGCGAAGCCCGCGTCGGCGAGCGCACGGCCGAGGCCGACACCGGCGGCGTAGAAGGGATTGTCGGGCTTGGTGCGGGCCGAGCCGAAGACCGCGATGGCGGGTCCGAGCTCGGCCAGCGCACCGAAACCCTCGACGAACTCGGCCTGGATCCGGAGCACCCGCCACGGGTCGGTGTGCACCCAGTCGCTGGGGCCACGCGAATCGAGGAGGCGCTGGTCGGTCGTGGAGCGGTCGACCTGGGCGCCGCGCAGGACCGTCGGTCCGCGGTGCTTGAGCCGCGAGCGGTCCGCGGTCACCGGTCCGCCCCCAGCCAGCCGCGCAGGCTGCGCTCACAGTCGACGAGCTGGTGCAGGGGCACGGATTCCTCCTGTTTGTGGGCGAGCATCGGGTCGCCGGGACCGAAGTTGACCGCGGGTACGCCGACGGCGGAGAAGCGGGACACATCGGTCCAGCCGAACTTGGGCTTCGGCTCACCGCCGACCGCGGCGACGAAGGCTCGGGCGGCGGGCCGGTCGAGGCCGGGCAGCGCCCCCGGCGAGGAGTCGACCACCTCGACGGCGAAGCCCTCGAAGAAGGTCCGCACGAAGGCCTCCGCCTGCGCCTCGTCACGGTCGGGGGCGAAGCGGTAGTTGACGTGCACCCGGCATTCGCCGGGAATCACATTGGTGGCGGTGCCGCCGGAGATCAGCACGGCATTGAGTCCCTCGTGGTACTCGAGCCCGTCGATGACCGGCTTGCGGGCGTCGTACGCGTTGAGGCGGTCGAGCACCTCGGCGGCACCGTGGATGGCATTGACGCCACGCCAGGCGCGGGCCGCGTGCGCGGTCTCACCCGGTACGACGACATCGACGCGCAAGGTGCCCTGACAACCCGCCTCGACGACACCATCGGAGGGCTCCATCAGGATCGCGAAGTCGGCCTCGATCAGGTCGGGCCGCTCCTGCGCGATCCGGCGCAGGCCGTTGTTGATCCCGGCGATCTCCTCGCCGTCGTAGAAGACATAGGTGACATCGCGGTTGGGCTCGAGCACCCCGTGGGCGAGCTTGAGCGCGACCGCGACGCCGCCCTTCATGTCGCAGGTGCCGCGGCCGTACATCGTCGTCTCGTCCTGACGCGAAGGCAGGTTGTTCTCCACCGGCACCGTGTCGAGGTGACCGGCGATCACGACCCGTTCGCCCCGCCCGAGACGGGTACGGGCGATCACGTTGTTGCCCATCCTGGTCACCTCGAGGTGCGGCAGTGGTGCCAGCGCCGACTCGACCGCGTCGGCGAGAGTCATCTCGTTGCCGCTCACCGACTCGATGTCGACCACCGCGGCGGTCAGCGTCACGACATCCTGGCTGAGGTCGAGCGTCATGTGGCTCATCCTAGGGAGGGCGGGAAGACGCAGAACTCGTTGCCCTCGGGATCGGCCAGCACGGTCCAGGCGATCGGCCGGGTGCGACCCGGGACCTCCCAGAGCTTCGTGGCACCCGCAGCGATGAAGTCCTCGGGATCGCCGTAGACATCCCAGTGCAGGCGGTTCTTCACCGTCTTGGGCTCGGGCACCGGCGCGAAGACCATCGCGAAGAAGGGCCCGGCCGTCGGGAATCCGGGGGCGCCGGCGATCCACCAGAAGGGCGTCGGATTGCCCTGACGGTCGACATTCATCGGCTCGACGCCATAACGCTCCGCCCACCACCGAGCGGCGGCCTCGGGATCGGCGCTGTCCACCACGATCTCGAAGACGCGATAGTCGGGCAGCTCGCCCTCGCGGACGAAGGCGCAGAACTCATTGCCCTCAGGGTCTGTGCAGACCGTCCAGTGCTCGTGCGGTGCACCGATCGTGCCGCCCAGCTCGGTCACGCGATCGAGCGAGCCGACGCTGACGTCGAGATGGACCCGGTTCTTCACCGACTTGTCCTCCGGCACCGGGCAGATCGCGATGCCCATGCCCTCCTCGCTCCCGATCACGTCGCCGGGCGGCTCGGCGGCGTCGTACTCACAGCCGGTGATGGCGGCCCAGAACGGGCCGACGGGGCTGTCGTTGCGGGCGGTGTCGAGGCACAGTTCCTTGAAGGTGACCGATGTCATGGAGCCGACGCTAGCGGGCGTCGGGGACAGGACCAGCTGTTGGCTAGGCTCGTCGCCATGCCCGACCAGACTTCCTCCAGCGCCTGGGGTTACGGCCTCGCCACCATCACCGACGGCGGCACCACCCTCGACACGTGGTACCCCGCCCCCGCCCTCGGTACCCGCCCCGCGGACGCCGAGGCGCCCGCCTCGCTGACCGCACTGGCCGGGACCGACGCCGTCCGCAGGGTCCGCACCGAGGTCGTCCTGCGCGAGATCGAGCTGGACGCGGCGCCCGCCGACGCCTCCGACGTCTACCTGCGCCTGCACCTGCTCAGCCACCGGCTGGTCCGCCCGCACGGACTGAACCTCGACGGCCAGTTCGGCCTGCTCGCCAATGTCGTGTGGACCAACTACGGCCCGTGCGCCCCCGAAGGCTTCGAGGAGGTGCGCGGCGCACTGCGCGGGCACGCCCCGGTCGTCGTGTACGGCGTCGACAAGTTCCCGCGGATGACCGACTACGTGCTGCCCACCGGCGTACGGATCGCCGACGCCGACCGGGTCCGCCTCGGCGCCCACCTGGCCGAGGGCACCACCGTCATGCACGAGGGCTTCTGCAATTTCAATGCCGGCACCCTCGGCAACTCGATGGTCGAGGGCCGGATCAGCGCCGGCGTGGTCGTCGGCGACGGCTCCGACGTGGGCGGCGGCGCCTCGATCATGGGCACCCTCTCCGGTGGCGGCAAGGAGGTCATCGCCGTGGGTGAGCGCTGCCTGCTCGGCGCCAACTCCGGCATCGGCATCTCCCTGGGCGACGACTGCGTCGTCGAGGCGGGTCTCTATGTCACCGCGGGCACCAAGGTCGCCGTCGACGGCGCCTCCGTGAAGGCCGCCGAGCTCTCCGGCCGCGACGGCCTGCTCTTCCGCCGCAATTCCGCGACCGGTGCCGTCGAGGTCGTCTCGCGCACCGGCACCGGGATCGAACTGAACGCGGCGCTGCACGCCAACTGATCGATGCGCTTCCTCCGTACCCTCACCTTCCTGGCCGTCGTGGCGGTCGTGGCCGGCGTCGGCATCGCCTTCTGGCGCGGCACCGGCCCGATGCCCGACCCGGAGGGCTGCAGTGCCACCGTCTCGGGCCACTACGTCAGCCTCGACAGCGGCCAGGGCGAGGTGGCGACCCTGATCGCGGCGATCGGCGTCGAACGCGGCCTGCCCGCGCGCGCGGTCTCGATCGCGCTGGCCACCGCCTTCCAGGAGAGCAAGCTGCGCAATCTCCCCGGAGGCGACCGGGACTCCCTGGGCATCTTCCAGCAGCGACCCTCGATGGGATGGGGTACGCCGCGGCAGATCATGACGCCGACGTACGCGATCAACACCTTCTACGACGCCCTCGAGAAGGTCCACGGCTACGAGACGATGCGGATCACCGATGCCGCCCAGAAGGTGCAGCGCAGCGGCTTCCCCGAGGCCTACGAGCCGCATGCTCCCGACGCGCGCGCCCTCGCCTCGGCGCTGACCGGCTACAGCGCCGGCGGCAAGTTCAGCTGCGTCGTCCACGACAGCAAGAAGACCGGTACGGCGGCCGCCGTGATCAACTCGCTGCGCACCGGCTACGGCTCGCGGGTCCTGGCCACCAGCGGTGGTCGCCAGAACGTCGTCGTCAGCGTCTCCACCGGCGTGGCCGGCAATCGCATCGGCTGGTCGATGGCGCAGTACCTCGTCGGCCACGCCAAGCGCCTGCACATCCGGCAGATCCGCTTCGACGGCAAGGTCTGGGACATCGGCCGTCCCTCGGAGAAGGGCTGGACGAAGACCACCGCCTCCCCCAGCCAGATCCTCGTCTCGCTGGGCTGAGCTCGCTCAGCGCTTGTGGTGGCGCTTCGCGTGGTGCTTCTTCTTGTGCACCGGCAGCGGCGCGAGTGAATTGCCCGGCGGGATGCTGGCGCAGTTGTTCGTCGGCGCGACGCCGGCGAAGCGCTGCTGCAGATAGAGCATCGCCTGCGGCAGGAACTGCAGGCCCGCGGCCGTGTGCGAGGACTTCTGGTAGATCTGGAAGTTGATCGGCAGGCCCTGCCGGCAGTACTGATGAGCGAGCGCGGCGGCATCCTTGACGATCATGACGTCGTCGCCGATGCCGTCGTGGTCGCCGACCCCGATCATCATGGGCATCCGCGGACGGCCCGGCGTACTGCCCATGATCAGCTTGTTGATGATCCGGGTGATCGCCGGGATCTTGAGGAAGTCCTTGTACTTCGGCTTGAGCAGCTGGGCGACGCGCAGCCCCGGGTACTTGCCGTTGAAGGAGCCGATGCACTGGTCGCCCACCGCCTTGACCAGCTTGCGACCGTACGCCGACTCGTACTTCGCCATCTTCACGCCGAAGGCCCGGGACAGCGACACGAGGACGGCGGGGATGACACCCGACCACTCCTTGCTGCCGTCGACATACTTGAGGTTGTGGGCGAGATCGACCGGGAGGCCACCGATCGCGGTACCGACGATGTTGAGCTCCGGCGCGTACGACGGCGCCAGCTCGCTGGCCCACTCACCGCCGATCGAACCGCCGGAATAGCCGAGCAGGCCGACCTTCGTCGACGCCGCGTCTGCCTTGAGGAAGCTCTCGGTGGCGCGGACGGCGTCGAGCGTGCTCCAGCCCGACTCCTGGCCGGCGACCCAGTGCAGCCCCTCCCCCTCGAAGTCCGGGACGGTGACGGCGCTGCCCTGTGCGACCAGGAGGGTCACCAGGGCGCTCTCGATCGCGGCCTGCTGGTTGTTGGCCGCGGTGCCCGCGTTGCCGCCGCGCAAGGTGTAGCTCGGATCGCACATGTCGCCGAGGGCGTCGTAGAAGCTGAGATAGCCGACGATGCGCTTCGTGACATTGCCGAGCGGCCCGATCACCGTCGTCACGGTGACTGCCGGCCGCCCACGCTGGTCGCGGGTGCGGTAGAGGAGCTGCTCGGTGACCACCGGCGTCGGCAGGCTGGCGAGGGTGAGGGTCGTCGAGCGCTGCTTCAGCACGGTCCCCGGCCGGATCTGCGCCAGCGGCTTGCTGCCGGTGTAGCGGTAGAAGGGATCCAGATGCGGCAGCGGGATGGTGCTCGACGCTGCCGCCGGCCTATTGGGCTCGGCGACGGCACCCCCGCTGGCCGACGTGAGCACCAGACAGGCGGCGAGGGCGGCGACGAGGACGCGAGCGAACGACTTCACAGCTCACCCTCCCATACCGGCGGAGCGGGCGAGCACGATCGCGTCGACCCGACCCGGTACGCCGAGCTTCGCGTAGACCGTCGAGGCGATGTTGCGGACGGTCTTGTTGGCCAGGAAGAGCTCGGCCGCGATCTCGTCGTTGGTGCGGCCGCTCGCCAGCAGTTCGAGGACGCTGCGCTCCCGATCGGTGAGCTCCGGGAAGAGCACCTCGCGCTGCGGCTTGCCGCCACTCACGAGCGCGGCGATCCGGGGAGCCAGCGAGGCGCCGTAGACCATGCCGCCCAAGCCGACCACGCGGACCGCACGCTCCACCTCCGCCGCACCGGAGCCCTTCACCAGATAGCCGCTGGCGCCGGCCTTGATCGCGCTCAGGATGGTGTCGTCGTCCTCGTTCATGGTCAGCACGATGACCCGCGACTCCGGCACCCGTCCGTGCAGGAATCGGGTCGCCTCGATGCCGTCGAGGCGGGGCATCTGGATGTCCATCACGACCACGTCGGGCCGCAATTCCTCCACGACCGCGAGAGCCTCACGGCCGTCCGCGGCACTGCCCACGACGTCGATGCCGTCGAGCGAACCGAGCAGCATGATCAGTCCGTCGCGGACGATCTCGTGGTCGTCGACCACGACCACCCGCAGGACCTCGGTCTCAGCGCTCATCACGAGCCTCCGTGGGTAGTCGGGCGCGGACGACGGTACCGCCGTCGCTTCCGCGCAGCACATCGGCGGTGCCACCGAGTTCGGCGGCCCGTTCACGCAGGCCGACCAGTCCCACACCGGCCTGACGATCAGGTTCCACGCCGACGCCGTCGTCGCTCACCTCGATGGTCAGGTCGGCGCCTGTGGCGAGCCGGAGGTGCACCCGGTCGGTGCCTGCGTGTCGAGCGACATTGTTGAGCGCTTCGCCCACGATCCGGTACGCCGCCACCTCCACCGCGGCCGGCAGTACGCCGGTGAGATCGGGCGCGTCGACGGTCAGCCGGAGGTCGAGTCCGCCAGCCAACTGCTCCAGCGCACCCACGAGCCCGCGGTCGTCGAGGGCCGGCGGGCGCAGGTCGTGGACGAGCCGCCGTACGTCGGAGACGACCGTCTGCACGTGTCCGCTGATCGCGTCGAGTTGGCGTTCGGCGAGATCGGGATCGCGCCGGAGCCCCAGCCGTACGGCGTCGATCTGGAAGACCACGCCGCTGAGGGCGGGACCGAGCCCGTCGTGGAGATCGCGGCGGATCCGGCGACGCTCCTCCTCACGGGTGGCGATCAGGCGCTCGCGGCTCTGCTGGACCTGCTCGGCCAGCCGGCTCGTCCTCGCCGCCGCGGCGGCCTGGCGGACGAGGTCGCCGACCAGGCGCTCGTCGTCGGCGCTGAGCCGGCTGCGCATGCCGCGCGCGGGCAGCACCAAGCGGCCGACCTCGGCACCTCGGTAGTGGATCGGCAGGCGTCGTACCTCACGCGGCTCGACGCCCAGGGTGGTTCGCTGCCAACCGCCGCCCTCGGTCTGCACCTCGATCCGGACGAAGCCGATCCGGAAGGCATCGGCGACGGCTCGAGCCACCACGGAGAGCTGCTCCTCGACATCGTCGGTGGTCTCCAGCGAGGCGGCCAGCCCGGCGACGGCGTCATAGGCCTGATCGCGGGGGCCGACCATCCGGTGCCGGATCCAGTCGGCCAGCCGCTGCCGGAGCGGGCCGTAGAGCACCACCGCGATCACCAGGACGGCGGTGACGACACGCGGCTGGGTCAGCGAATCGGGGAAGATCCTCGCGGTCAGGAAGAGCACCAGGGCGTCGATCCCACCGAGTACGACGAGCAGGACGGCGACGACCGACGTACGGGCGAGCAGATCGTCGATCGGTACCAGCGCGGGGTTGACCAGGGCGATCGCCATCGCCGCACCCGGCAGCACCATCACCGTCGTCGTCAGCACGTAGCCGCTCGCCGGGATCTCGACCAGGGTGCTGACCGCGAGCACGCAACCCGCGACGAGCGCGCTCCAGAGCAGCCAGCGCATGCCCTCCCGCTCCGCGTCCCGCGAGCGCCGGTAGCGCACCACGACGGAGATCAGCACGAAGACGATGGAGGTGATCGTGGTGGCGACCGCGGCACCCGTCAGTGCGTCGCCGATGTCGCCGAGAGCCCTGATGGTCATCGGGTCCGGGTCCACCGAGGGTGGCAGTGGGCCGTCCGCGAGTGGGCCGCCGGCGGGCGTGGTCATCGTGATCAGGCCGCAGCAGACCAGCACGGTCAAGGCGATCCTGCCGCCGGTGCCCCAGCGCCCGGTCAGGAAGCGGCCATTCGGGAAGAGCAGCAGGAGCACGGCGATCGCCGTGGGCAGGAGGCTCCCGAGGCGGTTGAAGACCCAGAGCGCCAGCGTCATCCCCGGCCACGCATGCGTGGCGGTCAGGCCGGCATTGATGTAGCTCTGCGCGAGCGCATCGGCGGACCAGAAGAGCCCGAGGCCGCCCAGTCCCCGGGCGAACCGCCCCGCCGGCACCCGAGCCAGTACGACGGCCGCGAGGCCACCCAACAGCAGCCCGTCGACGGCGTACGGCCAACCCGGCCCGCCGGCGATGCGAGCGCCCAACCCGGAGCCAGGCGCCCCGAGGTCCATCACGACGACCGCGGCGAGGACGGCCACGGGGAGCACCGTGAACACGGTGACCCCTAGGGTCCTCGCCGCCGTCCGGCATTCGCTGTGCACCGGGTCATTGTGGCCGAGGAAGAGGCTCACGCGCGGCGGAATGCGCGGTCGCCGAAGGCGAAGCCGGCCGCGATGACGAGGACGCCGATCGGTCCGGTCATACCGGCCATGTACTGCAGCGGTGAGACGCCGAGGAGCAGCGTCAGGCCGCCGCCGACGAGCGCGACCAGACCCATCCAGCGCGGGACGGCGCCCTCCCGGCTCGCGGCGAAGAGCGCGAGTCCGGCGAGACCGACCAGCACCCAGAGCCACGGGATGGTGCCGACCCAGTGGTTGAACATGGTGACGTTGTCGGGCGACACCTCGGTCGCCTTGTCGGCGCTGAACATGAACTCCGTGTCGAGACCGGTGCCGATGATCATCACGATCGACGTACCGACGAGGCCGAAGACGGCCAGCAGGGGCGCGAGCGCTCCCGCCGTACACGCGGCGGTGAGGCGGCGGTGGAGGCCCGCGGCGAAGACGAGGAGCAGCAAAGCGCTCACGACGCCGAAGATGTGGAAGGCCAGCAACTGCGGGGTCTGCTCGGAGAGCTTGTGGGCGATCGCGGCCGGATCGCCCGCGATCTTCTCGTCGTACGCCGCGTCGACCATGCCGGAGCTGACGATGGTGCCGATGCCGGCGAGGCCGGCGGCGATGCCGGCGAAGGCCCAGCTGTTACGGCGGTACGGCGCCTCGGACGCGACGACCGTGGCGTCGCTGAGAACGGGGGTGTCGGTGACGGTGTGGGTGGTCATGTCGGTTCCTCTCGATCAGGGGTGACTGCGTTGAGAGGAATCTCCCGGGCCCGATGTCCCGGCCGACAGGGACAGGGCGGCACCCTTGCCGGGCCAGGTCCCGCGGTGCCAGAGTTTGCGCACATCGCCCACCCGATGGGGGTTCGCCCATGTCCGATCAACTCCCGCTCGTCCTGCGACACCTGCTCGGCCGCTACGGGATCGACACGCTTGCCCTGGGCCGCCGCTCCGGCGCCTTGGCCGTCCTCTTCGAGGAACCGGGCACGGCCGCGGACATCGCGCGGCGCGCCGGCCTCGACGAGACGAACACGGCGCAGTGGCTGCGCGCCATGGCGGCCGCCGAGTACGTCGACCACGACGCCGGGGTCTTCAGCCTCACCGACGAGACCGCGATGGTGCTCGGCCCGTGGTTCCCGATCGACTTCGGCGCGGTGCTGGACTTCGCGCACGCGGCGATGGCCGATCCCCTCCAGCGAGTGGCCGAGGCGATGCGGGAGGGCGGCGGCATACCGTCGGCGGACTTCGCGGCGATCGGTGCCGCCGCCGGCGGGGTCAACAGCCGGCTCTATCGCACGGCCCTGGTCGACCAATGGGTCGGTGCGGTGCCGGGCCTCGCCGACCGGCTCGGTCGGGGAGCCCGGATCGCCGACCTCGCGTGCGGCAACGGCGACGCGGCCGCGATGCTCGCCGAGGCCTTCCCCTCGGCGACGGTCACCGGCTACGACCCGGGCGTGCCGGCCCATCACGACGGCCCGGCGAATCTCTCCCTCGTCGCCCGCGGGGTCGACCAGGTCGCGGCGGACGGGCCTTTCGAGCTGATCACCTGTCTGGACGCCCTGCACCACGTGGGGGACGCCGAGAGCGTCGTACGGGAGGTCTTCGGTGCACTGTCCCCCGGTGGTGTCCTCCTCGTCGCGGAGACGAAGATGACCGGCGATCTGGACGTCGACAATGCCGATCCCACCGCCCTGATCGCCCACGCGGCCGGACTGATCTACTGCCTGCAGGAGAATCTCGCCAACGGCGGCACCGGGACGATCCCGTCGGCCGGCCTGGGCTGGGTCGACGCAGCCCTGGTGGCGGCCGGCTTCGGCACCGTCGACCACCTCGACTCCGACACCGGCTACCGGGTCTTCATCGCCACCCGCTGACGGATCAGCTCAGGCGCGCCACCGCGGCGGCGACCCGCTCGTCGGTCGCGGTGAAGGCGACCCGGACGTGCTCGCGACCGTCGGTGCCGTAGAAATCGCCGGGGGCGACGAGGATGCCGCGCTCGGCGAGCCAGGCCACGGTGTCCCAGCAAGGCTCCTCTCGCGTCGACCAGAGGTACAGCGAGGCCTCGGAGTGGTCCACGCGGAAGCCGGCGGACTCCAGTGCCGCCTTCAGGTCGGTACGGCGGGCCGCATAGCGCGCGTGCTGCTCGGCCACGTGCTCGTCGTCGTTCAAGGCGGCGATCATCGCGCGCTGCTGCGGACCGGGCATCTGCAGGCCGAGGTTCTTGCGTACCGCGAGGAGCTCCCCGACGACGGCCGGATCGCCGGCCACGAAGGCGCAGCGATAGCCGGCCAGGTTCGAGCGCTTGGACAACGAGTGCACGGTCAGGATCCCCTCGAGGGAGCCGCCGTTGACGGCGGGATCGAGCACCGAGATCGCGGAGCCCTCCCACACGCACTCGAGATAGCACTCGTCGGAGACCAGGAGCGCGCCACGCTCGCG
>JASLCW010000459.1 GCA_030151765.1 Marmoricola sp. | reverse complement strand
GGGCGAAGAAGGCACCCGGCTCGACACCGGCGTACCCGGTCTCGATGTGCACCTTCTTGATCACCGGGCGGTGCACCAGCGTCGACTCCGCAGCCAGCCCACAGGCATGGGTGGCGGCATCGTTGAACTTGTCCGCCGTCGTGGACACCACCCACGTGTAATGACCCGGCTTCTTCACCGACACCGACGGCGTCGCGAAGCTGCCATTGCGCGGCTTGAAGGAGACAGCCTTCACCTTGTTCGCGGCGACACACATGCTGGAGGATCGCTTGGACACTGGACCATAGAGGGTGGCCTCACCCTCCACGGTGCCGCCGCCGACCAGGCCGCTGATGGTGACCTTGTCGTGCAACCGCACGGGCTTGGGACGGCCCGCCTTGTCCAGGCGCAGCGCCACCGTCGCGGCCGAGGCCTTCGTCGTGATGACCGGGGCACCCAGCGGGGCCGCAGCGATCGCGACCAGATTGGACTTCGCGGTCACCGGAGCCGGTACGACGCCACCACGGATCGGACCTCGGTAGATCACCGACGCGGTGTTCCGCACCCCACCAGCCGCCACATCGGCACGCGTCACCGTATAGGTCGCGGTGAAGACCGCATCCTCACCCGGCGCGACCTTCGCCACGCTCGACGGCGACACCGCCGAGAGGCCCGGCAGCGGGTCCTCGATCGCGACGTCGAAGGCCGAAGCCCCACCGGAGTTGTGCACCGTGAACGTGTAGACGATCACGTCGTCCGCATCGGCCTTGCCCTTGACGTGGTTGTCCACGCCGAGCTCGGCGGTCTTCACGACACTCAGGTCCGGAGCGGCGTCGACCGTGTCGAGGTCGTTGACGGCGCCGGTCTCCACCTTGCCGCCGCCGGGAACCTTGCCACTGGCCGTGGCAGCGTTGTGCACGACGCCGTCGTCGACATCCTCCTGCGTCACCACATACGGGTCAGCCGTGAACGTGGCCGTCTTGCCGGGCTTGATCGTCGCCGAGGACGGGGCGATACCAGCCACCTTCGGGTCGTCGATCGTCACATCAGCCACGGTCACATTGCCCGTGTTGGTCACCTCAAAGGTGTAGTCGATGCTCTCGCCGACATCGGCCTTGCCATTGCCGTTCGTGTCATCGAGCTCGGACTTCTTCACCATGCTGATCGACGGAGCGCCCGGCACCACGTTGGTGTCCGTGGCGTCCGGCTCCGACTCGGTCTCGCCACCACCCGGCGCCTTGCCCTTCGCAGTTGCCGAGTTGTGGATCACGCCACCGGCGTCGACATCGTCCTGCGTCACGACGTACGACGCCGAGAAGTAGGCCGAGGCACCCGGAGCCAGCGAGCTCACCTTGGCCGGATTGATCGGCTGCAGGCCCGCCAGGCCGTCGACCACCGAGACATCGGTCATCGTCACATTTCCGGTGTTGACCACCTGGAAGCTGTAGCTGATGATCTCGCCCGCGTCGGCAGCACCGTTGTGGTTCGAATCTGCCACGGACGCCGTCTTCATGATCTTCAGGCCCGGGGCAGCCGCCGCCACATCGGTGTCGGTCGTGTCCGGCGGTGACGTCGACTCCGTCCCATCAGGGGCCTCGCCCTTGGCGGTCGCGGAGTTGTGGATCTGCCCACCCGCGTCGACGTCGGCCTGCGTCACCGTGTACGTCGCCGCGAACGACGTGTTCGCACCCGGAGCCAAAGTGGCCACCTGCAGAGGACTCGTCGGAGACAGCCCCGGCAACACATCGCTGACCGAGATGTTCTTCATCGTCACATTGCCGGTGTTGGTCACCTTGAAGGTGTAGGTGATGACGTCGCCCGCATCCGCCTTGCCGACGGCCCCCTTGTCCGTGGTGATGGCCGCCGACTTCTCGACCTTCAGAGCGGGGGCGGCAGGTGCGGTCGGCACCTTTGCAGTGCTGGTCGGCCCCGGCGGAGTCACCAGCTCGCCGCCATCGGGATCGGTTCCGGTCGCCGACGCCGTGTTCGCGATGTCGCCGCCCTTGTCGATGTCCGCCTGGGTCACGGTGTACGTCGCGTGGAAGACGGCGTCGTCACCGGCGGCCAGGGTGGCTACGCTCGCCGGCGAGATCGCCGAGAGTCCGGTCATCGGGTCGTTCACCGACACGTCTGTCGCCGGCACCCGGCCGGAGTTGTGCACGGTGAAGGTGTAGGTGATCACGTCACCCGCGTCGGCCTTGCCGGCGGTTCCGTGGTCGGTGGTGATGGCCGCGGTCTTGGTCATCTCGAGGCCGGCCGTGCGCGGGCACCCGGTCACCATCTGGGGCAGGCCGAAACGCGAGCCCGAGCCGGTGAGCGGAAGCCCGCCGGCGACGAAGTCCGCGCCGGCGACACCGGCAGCGTCGGGTGCGTTGACCACACTGAGCGCCGCGGCACCGCCACCGGCCGCGTACATGCGGCCGTCCGCACCACGCCGTACCTGACCACCACTGCCCTGGAGCGCTCCGACCAACTCCTCGGTCGCCTTCACCGCGGCGCCGCTGGCAGCGCCGTCGATCTTGTAGCGCCACAACTTCGGCGCACCGAAGATCTTGGTGGCATAGACGTACTTGCCCTCGGGCGAGAAGTCCGCCGAGTAGAGAGCGTTACCGGCGCTACCGCCCTGGGCTCCGCTCCACTCCATCGTCTGGGCGAACTGTCCCGTCGCCGCGTCGAAGTCGAGGAGCCGGATCCGCGAGGCAGCGCTGGGGTTTCCGCCCTGCGCATTGGTGGTCATGACCACCTTCGACAGGTCCGGGCTGATGTTGAAGGCGCTGTACTGGTTCAGGTTCGGGGTCGGCAGCGTGCTGACGATCGGGTCACCGGCACCCAGCGGGCCGGCACCGTCGGGGTCGGCCGGGCCGGTGCCGTCGAAGAGATAGGCGCGCACGTACGGCGAGCCGTTCTGCGAGGAGATCACCCAG
Organism: Marmoricola sp.; assembly: GCA_030151765.1. GTDB lineage: Bacteria > Actinomycetota > Actinomycetes > Propionibacteriales > Nocardioidaceae > Marmoricola. Next base: position 2,057 of record JASLCW010000459.1, on the reverse strand, counting down.
AAGCCGGACCCATCGGAGTTCGGGATCGCGGTCAGGCCCTCGGCAGCACTCGCCGCCGGCCCGAGCGGGACATTCTTCGTTGCGGTCACATCACCGAGACCGCCGTCGAGCGCCATGTCGACCACCGAGTAGTACAGCTGGTCGTTGGTCGCCTCGCTGCCCGTCGTCGAGACGACGAAGTAGATGCCCTCCTGCGTCATCGACGGGAAGGCCGCCACCGTCTGCGTTGCCGAGGTGTCGCCTTGGATCCCGGAGCCGTTGGGCATCGCCGCGCTGTTCTTGTTGAAGACGGTGGTTCCGTTCGACCAGAACTGCAGGCCGCCGTTGACATTGGTGACGACCGTCGTGCCCTCCGAGGAGACGGTGCCGTTGTTCGGGCGTACGGCGGGCACGGCATTGCCGGAAACACCGAAGTCCAAGCCGGCACCCGCGCCGAAGTACCACCAGCGCTGCGTCGCTCGGGTCTCCGACGGGAGGCAGTCGACCTGGGGCAGGCTGCGCTTGCCGATCGTCAGGGTCGACGAGCCCGGAGGGTTCACACCGACCAGCGAGGTCACGTTGGACGCATCATTGGTGAGCATGTCACCGACAGCACCCTGGCCGACGACGTCGACGGAGAGCGTGCAGGAGGCCTGACCAGTCGAGAGATCACCCTTGAGCGCCACACTCGAGGAACCCGCAGTACCGCCCGAGGTGATCGTGCCGTTCGCACAGTCCGTGGTGAAGCGCGGAGCCGGCGCGATCGTCATGCCGGCCGGCAGGTTGTCGGTGAAGGACCAGCCCTTCTTCGAGGCGAGCTCGGAGGTGTTGGTGACCGTGAAGGTCAGAGTCGTCGGGAAGCCGGCGGCGGCCGTCGACGGCGAGAAGGCCTTGTCCAGCTGCGGGGTCGCGTCCATCACCTTGATGTCGTCGAAGGCGTGGTCATTGCCCGCGCCGCTGCCCTGCTCGTTGCGGAGCACGATGCCCAACTGGCTGCCGGTGAACAGGACCGACCCGTTGGAGGTCACGGTTCGGGCACCGTCCGGGCACGGGTCCTGCGCTGCGCTGTTCACGGGGATCTCGGTGGTGCCGTCGTCGAGATAGAAGCGGAGCAGCGGATGGCTGGCATAGCAGTTCACTACCGCGACGTTCACGGAGAAGGTCAGGAATCGATTGTTTACGTTGAGCGGCAGCGGTTGCGCGGTCCGGAACTCGACGAGGTTCGCTCCCGGGTTGCCCGAGGTGTAGGCGGCCACGGCATGGTTCGTGTTGCCCGGCTGCGATCCGTTCAAGTTGCCGAGCGCAGTCGCCAGTGCGCGCAGCTGGGCATATCCCGTCGGACTGCCCAGCGCCTGCTGTGCCGCATCGCTCGACTGTCCGTCGAGCACGAAGCCATTGGAGTTGACCGGATTCGCCCAGGGGCCGTCGGCCGTGTACGTCTCGCCATCGGCACCGACGTAGTCGCCGAGCAGCTTGACCTCACCATCGGCCATCCCGTTCTCGAAGTTCTCGGTGAACAGGGTCTGCGGGGTGCTCGGCGTACCGGGACTGCCGGCGGCCGCCGACGCGGCGGGTACCACCCCCGGGAGGATGCCGGCCATGCCGAGCAGGAGCGCGGCGACGACCGCGAGGACGAGGGACAACAGGGAACGGGAGGATCGAGAAACCGACCCCGACATCAGCAGCATCTTCGCCACGGTCAACAACACACCTTCACTCGAGAACAGGTGACGGGAGCGCGTGGCCCCCAAGGCAGACACGACCCGTCGTCACGGGCATATCGCCCCGAACGGGGGTCAGGTCACGGGCAGATGGCCCTTTTACCCCGCGATTTACCCCGAAATCGGGAGGTCCTCCGCGAACCGGCGACCAAAGCCTTGTAGTTAGTTGAAACTTGGATTACATTGGGTACATGAAGGACCGGATGCCTGCTCTCTACATCGGCCACGGCGCGCCGCCGCTGCTGGACGACCCGCTGTGGTCCGGGCAGCTGCGCGATCTGGCGGTGAAACTGCCGCGCCCCAAGGCGATCCTGATCGTCAGCGCGCACTGGGAATCAGCGCCGGTGTCCCTCAGCG
>JASLCW010000450.1 GCA_030151765.1 Marmoricola sp. | reverse complement strand
GCCACCTGCCAGGGCACCGATGCCCTGCACGGCCGCGAAGATCCCGTACGCCGAACCTCGCGTGCCGGGCGGCACCAGGTCCGCGACTAGGGCCTTCACCGTGGAGTCCTGAACACCCGCGGCGAGGCCCCAGAGGGCCACGCCGAGCAGGACGACGAGGAGGTTCCCGGTGAAGGCCCTAGTCGCGGACCTGGTGCCGCCCGGCAAGCGAGGTTCGGCGTACGGGATCTTCGCGGCCGTGCAGGGCATCGGTGCCCTGGCAGGTGGCGCCGTCGCGGGTGCCCTGCTCGGATCGACCGGCGTGCTCGCCGGTGTCGTCGCGCTGCTGCAGGTGGTGGCGATAGCCCTTCTCTGGTGGACGATCAGGGCTGCACGGGTGAGGTGACCAGCCCGAGGATGTTGGGACGACGACGGTGCACGGTCAGGTAGCGGAGGCCGTTGGCTCCGGCGGCGAAGCCCCGGAGTGAGCGCTGCGGCAGCCACACGACCTGGCCGGCGGCGACCTCGGTGCGCCCGTCCTCGGTGGTGAGTACGCCGGTGCCGGCGACGACGTAGAGCACCACGTCGAAGTCCGGTCCTGCCTGGGCTTCGATCACGCGGTCGGGCTCGAGCGTCACGAGACCCGCGTCCAGATCGCGATCGGCGACGGTCAGGCCCCAGGTCGCGCCGTCTGGTGCGGTGATCTCGACCGGGTCGTGGATGTCCGCGACCACCCTGGGAAGCGGCGTGCTGGCGAGCTTGGTGATCAGGATGCGCCAGTCGCGCGGCTCCTGGTTGAGGTACTCCCAGCGATAGCCGCCGCCGTGGTCGCGCGTGAACTCGTCGCGCAGGTGTTTGGGGTCGTGGTCGTTGACCAGCGTCATCGACTCGCCGACCTGGAGCGCCTTGTAGGCAGCGAAGATCGTCGGATGCTTGTCCGGCTTGCGCAGGGGGCGGACATCGAGAAGGTTGGCTTCGGTGGGCATGTCATCTCCGATTTTTACAAACACAACTTGTGTAAACTGTAGAGCGTGACCGACCGCAGACGCGAAGTGCTCCGGATGCTGACCGATTCGACGGCTCCGCTGAGCGTTGCCGACATCGCCGAGAACCTCGACGTCCACGTCAACACCGTGCGCTTCCATCTCGACGCACTGATCGCGAACGGGCAGGTACGACGCGTCGAATCGGCCCGCGGAGGGCCCGGTCGCCCGGCTCAGCTCTTCGCCGCCGTACGCCGGATGAGCCCGACGGGACCGCGTCAGTTCCAGATGCTCGCCGGGATGCTGGTGCGCGGCCTGGCCGGTACCCCTGACGGGTCGAGGCGCGCCCGTGACGCCGGTGCCGCCACCGGGCGCGAACTCGCCGGCCGGCAGCCGCCGGGAGATGCCACCGGTGCGCTGGTCGAGCTCCTCGACGGGCTCGGCTTCTCCGCGGAGCAGGCCGGCGACGAGATCCGACTGCACAGCTGTCCCTTCCTGGAGGTCGCCGAGCGCGACCCGGCGATCGTCTGTCAGGCACACCTCGGCCTGATGCGAGGCGCCGTGCGCGCCTGGGGCCAAGACGTGCGGGTCGCCAGCCTCACCCCCTTCGCCGAACCTGACCTCTGCGTCGCCCGCCTCAAGACAGGGAGCCGATCGTGAGCACTGCCCAATCCCTCTCGGTCGCGGTGACCTTCCTCTGGTTGGGGATGGTGCTGGCGATCTCCTTCATCGAGGCGCCGATCAAGTTCACCGCGCCCGGAGTGACCCTGCAGATCGGCCTCGGCATCGGTCGTCGCGTCTTCCGGGTGCTCAATGCCGTCGAAGTGGTGGCCGCGATCGTGCTGGTGGTCTGTCTCTTCTCGGCGCACGGAGAGCCGGAGGCGGCCGCCACGGTGGTGGCGGTCGTGGCGCTCGCGGTCCAGTTGGTCTGCGTGAGCCCGGCGCTGAAGAAGCGGTCCGATGCGGTGCTCGCGGGCGGTGAGGCGCCGCGCTCGAAGGCCCATCACGTGTACATCGCCTTCGAGGTGGCGAAGGTGGTCGCCCTGATCGTGGCGGGTGTCGGGCTGCTGACCTTGTGACATGGTGGAGAGACGGAGGTGGATCACATGACGGTGCCGGACGTCGTACGGCTCGAGGAGATCGGCGAGGAGCAACTCGCCCGTGCCCGAGCCGCCGAGAGCGGGCGAGCCACGGTGCGCGTCGACCAGGGGCCGGGCGCGCTCTTCCGCCAGGTCCTGGTTGCACTCGCGACCGACCGGGCGCTCGCCGACCACGAGAACCCGGGCGAGGCCGGCCTCCAGGTGCTGCGCGGCCGGGTACGGCTGAAGTGGGGAAACGAGTCGCTGGTCGCCGAGGCCGGCGATCTGGTCACCATCCCGCCGCAGCGTCATGCGCTGCACGCGATGGAGGACTCCGTCGTACTGCTCACCGTCTCGCACGGACGGATCGAGCCATGAGCTCCACCGACCTGGACCGGTTGCTGCGCTGGGAGACCGCCGGCGCGACCTGGGAGCTGGTGTCCGTTCACGACGGCGTGGCGACGGTGCGGATGTGCCGCTGTGACGGCGGCGAGGAAGTCGAGCAGATGCGGTCCAGCGAGGCCGCACTGATCGACTACGTCACTCGGGAGTGATGCCCTCGATGAAGCGGTCGCGCTCGACGACGGCACGCTCGATCTCGCCCTCGGCGATCACCTCGCCGGTCTCGTCGGTCGCCTCGACCGCGAAGGCCAGCACGCTGCCCTGACGCTTCACCCGCGGCACGGCCACGCACTCGACGCTGCCGCCGACGGGGGTGGCGCGGAGGTGCCGGACCTTGACCACGGTGCCGACCGTGGTCTGCCCCGGATCGGTGTAGACGGCGGCCGCGTCGACGGTCGCCGCCTCGAGCCAGGCGAGCAGGCGAGGCGTGCCGAGCACGGGTACGTCGCCGCTGCCGAGAGCGATCGCGGTGTCGTCGTCGGTGACCTGATGGCGCATGGGCTCCACGTTACGTGTGACCCCCTGGGATGACACAGCCGGTCCGCCCGGAGGGTCTCTGTAGTCATTCCGGACTATCCGGGGCCGCCGTCAGGCGAGAAAGAATCGTGCTCCGACTGGTTCGGGTGGGCCATATCGGAGGGTCTCCCGCCGTCGTTTGTCCTTCAGCAATGCGCAGGGCTCGGACTGCTCCATCCCACTCCCCTTGGAGGGACACATGTTCAACGCAGTTCGGGCGCGCGCGGCGCGCAGGGGAGAGCAGGGCTTCACCCTGATCGAGCTCCTCATCGTGATCGTGATTCTGGGCATCCTGGCCGCGATCGTCGTCTTCTCGGTACGAGGCATTACTGACAGGGGCGACACCGCAGCATGTAAGACCACCATCTCCGAGGTGGATGTCGCCGTTGAGGCTTACTACGCCCAGGTGGGCAAGTACCCAGCAGCGATGGCCGACCTCACTACCGATGCGCCGACGGCGGCTCATCCGCAGCTGCTGCTGCTGAAGTCCGCGCCAGATGCCAAGTACGTCACGGCATGGGACTCGACCGGCAAGACTGCCCCGACGGTCATGGACCCGTCAGGCTGCTGAGCTCGGTCAGCTCGCCCGGAGGAGGGCTGACCTCTCGCGGGTCAGCCCTCCCGCGCCTTCATTCGTTCGGGAGAGGGAGCTCCATGTACGAACACCTCCATCGAATCGGTGACCGCGTCGACGCCCTGCTCGACGCCCTCTGGCGGGCGCGCGGCACGGACCTGATGCTCACCGCCGGCCTGCCGCCGATGCTCCGCGTCGACGGGAGGCTGTCGCCGGTTCCGGGTACGGCCGTCCTCGACGCCGATGCCACCGACGCCCTGCTCGCCGAAGTGCTCACGCCCGAGCAGGCCGATGCCTGGCGCAGCCAGCATGAGTACGACTTCTCGTTCTCCTGGCGCGAGCATGCTCGGATCCGTGGCAATGCCTTCACTCAACGGGGCATGACCGCGATCGCGCTCCGGATGATCCCCCGGGAGATCCCCGCTCCTGAATCGCTCGGCCTGCCGGAGATCGTGCGTCAGTTGTCTTTGCGCCACCAGGGCCTGGTGCTGGTCACCGGTCCGACCGGCTCCGGCAAGTCGACGACGCTCGCCTCGCTGATCGGGTTGATCAACGAGACCCGGGGCTGCCACATCATCACGATCGAGGACCCGATCGAGTACGTCCACGACCACAAGATGGCGGCGGTCAACCAGCGCGAGGTCGGCAC
>JASLCW010000214.1 GCA_030151765.1 Marmoricola sp. | reverse complement strand
ACCTCTGGGCGGGTGGGCGCGAAAGAAGCGCACGTCTGGCACGTACGCCGAGGGTCAACTCTACGGGTTGAGCACGGATCCGGCCAAATCGGGGCCTCATCGGCCGCCGATCGGCGTCCCACGCCCGGCCCCGAGATCCGGGCTGGACCCACATCCGACTAAAGTGGTTGTGTGGCACAACCTTCGCAGACGCCGGGCCGGTCACGCAATCCGCGCTTCGACAAGGACCATCCCCACTACCGCTGGGTGGCGCTCTCGAACACCACCATCGGCATGCTGATGGCGACCATCAACTCCTCGATCGTGATCATCTCGCTGCCGGCGATCTTCCGCGGGATCAAGCTCAATCCGCTCGAGCCCGGCAATGTCAGCTACCTGCTGTGGATCATCATGGGCTTCATGGTCGTCTCCGCCGTCCTGGTGGTGACCTTGGGACGGCTCGGCGACATCTACGGCCGGGTGAAGATGTACAACCTCGGCTTCGCGGTCTTCTCCGTCTTCTCGGTGCTGCTCTCCTTCGACCCCTTCACCGGCGGCCACGGCGCGATGTGGCTGATCGTGATGCGCGTCGGCCAGGGAGTCGGCGGCGCGATGCTCTTCGCCAACTCCACCGCGATCCTCACCGACGCCTTCCCCGCCGACCAGCGCGGCATGGCCCTTGGCGTCAACCAGGTCTCGGCCATCGGCGGCTCCTTCCTGGGCCTGCTCCTCGGCGGCGTGCTGTCCGAGTGGGACTGGCGCGCGGTCTTCTGGGTGAGCGTCCCGATCGGCATCCTCGGCACCGTCTGGGGTTACCACTCCCTCGTCGAGCTCGGCGAGCGGCGCAAGGCGAAGCTCGACATCCCCGGCAACCTCACCTTCGCCGTCGGCCTGACCGCACTGCTGGTGGCGATCACCTACGGGATCCAGCCGTACCGCGACCACGCCACCGGCTGGCTCAACCCCTGGGTGCTCACCGGCCTGATCGGCGGCGTACTCCTGCTGGCGGCCTTCGTGGTCATCGAGCAGCGCGTCGAACACCCGATGGTGACCATCAGCCTCTTCCGGATCCGGGCCTTCAGCATGGCCAATATCGCCGGCCTGATGGCCTCGATCGGCCGCGGCGGCCTGCAGTTCATGCTGATCATCTGGCTCCAGGGCATCTGGCTGCCGCTGCACGGCTATTCCTACGAGTCGACGCCCTTGTGGGCGGGCATCTACCTGTTGCCGCTCACCATCGGCTTCCTCGTCGCCGGACCGATCTCCGGCTACCTCTCCGACAGGTACGGCGCTCGCCTCTTCGCCACCGGCGGTTCTCTCGTCGTGGCGGCCACCTTCGTGGCCCTGCTGCTGATCCCGGTCGACTTCCCCTATTGGCTCTTCGCGCTCGTCGTCGCGGTCAACGGGCTCGGCTCCGGCCTGTTCTCGGCCCCGAACACGACCGCGGTGATGAACTCGGTGCCCGCGCACGAGCGCGGTGCGGCCTCCGGCGTACGCGGCACGATCTTCAACTCCGGCTCGTCGCTGTCCATCGGCATCTTCTTCTCACTGATGATCGTCGGCCTGGCCAATGTCCTGCCGAAGACGCTGACCAACGGCCTCACCGGCCAGGGCGTGCCGCACGACGTGGCCCAGCAGATCGGCAATCTGCCCCCGGTCGGATCGCTCTTCGCGTCCTTCCTCGGCTACAACCCGATCGGCTCGCTGGTCCCGCCCGACGTACTGAGCAAGCTGCCGAAGGCCAATGCGGACACGCTCACCGGCAAGGAGTTCTTCCCGCACCTGATGTCCGAGCCCTTCCACCAGGGCCTCACCATCGTCTTCCTGGCCGCCGCCGGGATGATGGTCGTCGCGGCCGTCGCGTCCTGGCTCGCCGGCGGGAAGTACGTCCACGACGACGCACGCGGCGAGGCCCTGGGCCGCGAGGACGAGCAACTCGCCCCGACGGCGAACTGACCGACTGCAACCTTCCTCACCGCTGTCACTGGTTTCCCATGTGATCCGATCGAAACTGTGGGCGCCACGTCCCAGCCGGGGACCGATCGTCGCTGCACAGCCTCACACAGCAAACCGGGGCCTCACACACGATGCTTCGTGTGTGAGGCCCCGGTTTGCGTGGATCACATGGGATACCTGCGACGCAAGTGAATCATCAGCGCTTGCGGGTGCCCTTCTTCTTGATCGGCACGTGCAGGATCGGGTGCTCGTCCTCGTCCGCCTCGGGCGACTGCTCGAGGGGAGCGGCCTCGTCGAGCTCCACCGGCTCCGCGGGGGCCTCGGGCTCCGCGGGAGTCTCGGGCTCGGTCGGAGCGGTCTCCTCCGGCTTCTCCTCCGCGGCCGCCGGGGGCGGGCCCGCGGGGCGGGTGGCGGTACGACGGCGGCGGGTCGTGGTGACCACGACCGGGGCCGGGGCCTCGACGACCTCGGGAGCTTCGGCGACCTCGGCGACCTTCTCGGCCGGTGTCTCGGTCACCTCCGCGGGAGTCTCCGCGGGAGTCTCGGCGGGAGTCTCGGCGGGAGTCTCCGCGGACGATTCCGCGGGCGTCTCAGCTGCGGGAGTCTCGTCGGCTGCGTCCTCTGGGTGCGGGCGGCTGCCGGCCAGGTCCTTCGGTGAGGGCGGGCCCGCGGGAGCCGGCTGCTCCTGACGGTTCTGGTCACCGCGGTTGCGGTTGCGGCCGCCACGACCGCGGCCGCGGCGCGGCTCGTCCTCGGTCGCGCTGGAGCCGGCGCTCTCGACCGGGTGATCGTGCACGACGACACCGCGACCGTGACAGTGGCTGCAGGGTTCGCTGAAGGCCTCGAGGAGGCCGGTGCCGATGCGCTTGCGGGTCATCTGGACCAGGCCGAGCGAGGTCACCTCGGCGACCTGGTGGCGGGTACGGTCCCGGCCCAGGCACTCCACGAGGCGACGCAGCACGAGATCGCGGTTGGACTCCAGGACCATGTCGATGAAGTCGACGACGATGATGCCGCCGATGTCGCGCAGCC
>JASLCW010000441.1 GCA_030151765.1 Marmoricola sp. | reverse complement strand
AAGGATGCTTACCCACCAACACAGCGATGGTGCCCTGCGGCAACCCCGCCCGATACGCCCGCTCAATAACAACCCGCTGCTCCGCGGTCAACCGTGCACCTGACATGGCCCGCAACCTCCACTGAAATCAGCACGAGTTGCAACAACCACTAGAAATCGCCTTGGGGCGACCTCCGGGCAGTTTCGGGAGAGCTCCGGTGAGCCGGGAAGATGCGTCAGCCCAAGCCCCGCCGCCCCCGGCCGTCGCTGCCAAAACAGCGAGCCCGAGGCGACGGCAAGTCGGGAGACAGCCGACCCACCCGCCACCGTCCCGCCAAGAAGCCGAAGCCCCCGCCCTACCGCGGAAGCTCCTCGTGCGAGGGCACCTGGTTCCCATCGATCGAGGCCAACTCCTCCGCGCTCAGCCCTGCAGCGGCAAGGATCTCCTGCACGATCTCGTTCTTCCCGCGCCCGTACTCGTCGATGTCCGCGGCGACCGCTCCGACCTTGCGCTTGACGGTGGCGTATCGCTCACGCAGTACGTCGTCGACGCACAGGATGTCTCGCACAGCAAGGTGGTTGCGCAGGGCCAGCGAGCCCTCGACCACCACGTACACGTGGCTTCCCGCGAACCGCTGCGGCTCCTTGAAGGCCCACCGCAGCGGAATGCCGAGTTCTCCGAGCGCCGTGAAGCCGATGCCGATCAGCGCCTGCGATGCCCGGCCGACGTCTCCTTCGGCAACGACGATGTCGCAGTCGATGATCGGCTTCGCAGCGAGCCCCGGAACGGAGGTGCTCCCCACGTGTTCGACGGCAAGGACGGGCACCCCTGCCGAGGCCATCGCCGCGCCGAGTTCGGCCCGCAGGTGCTCGAAACGCGCCGGCCACCCGGCGTCGTACTCAACCACCTCGATCACGCGCGCACCTTATGGATCAACCGCGCGGCCAGGTCCACCGAGGCCTCGATCTCCTCCCGGCGGATCGACACGCTCTCGATGTTGAGCCCGAACGGGGTCCCCAGGCGCCGGCAGTAGGCGGCGAGCTCGAGAGCCGTCACCAGGGCCTGTTCTGCAGAGGCAGCGAGCGGGTCGGTGGAGTGGCGGAGGTCGTTCTCGATCCACTTCGGTACGTCGACCCCGAGCCAGCGCATGAACTCGAGCGTCTTCATGGATCCGCAGACCGAGAAGGTGAAGACGATCGGAACCGGCTCGATCCCACGGGTCGCGCATTCGTAGGAGTAGTCGGAGACCAGGTTCTTGGCCGCGTTCACGTCGTAGACGACCTGGGTGACGAAGAAGGAGCAGCCGGCGCTCTGCTTGTCGATCAGGCGCAGGTGCTCGTTCTCGCGACGGCTGTGGCGCTCGGGGATGGCGACCCCGCCCAGGAGCAGCTCCGGATTGAGCGCGGAGCGCAGCGACTGGGCCTCAGCCAGTGTCGTCGGCGGCGCCGTACCGCTCGAGGCGGCACCGACCATCACGGTCGCCGTACGCGCGGGATCCTGGGCGGTGAGCCACTCGCCGAGTTCGGCCGGCCGGTACTTGCCGACGGCGCGATAGATCACCACCGGCGTCGGCCAGTCGTCGAGATGATCGGCGCGATAGCTCGCCGGATCGATGGTCGGGCTGAAGGGGAAGGGCCGCTGCGCCGGATTGCGCGAACTCTCGTCGTCGATGTCGTAGAGGATCAGGCCGTCGAGGTCGAGTGGGCTGAGTCGCTCCCGGGTCGCCCGCGCGATCTCCCCGACTCGCTCGGTCGGCGTCGACCGGCGCGGCGGAGTCACCGCGAACAGCACGAAGCCCTCGGCCCGGCCACCGATGCTTGAGATCAGGTCCACGGACAGACCGTAGCCGGACATCGGGATCACCCACCCGAGGAATAGCGGGCGCGCAGGCTCTTCCATTCGGATGCCCACGCAGCAGGCATCCGCGGTGGAAGTGCGTAGTTGCCGAGGTTGTCGGGGTGACGCACCAAGCCCGGCTCCCCGGTACGACGAACCCACCACGGATGCGGCAATCGGGCCATGAACTGGTCGATCACCTCATCGGCGGACAGGTCGTTCTCAGCGGCCTGGACGAGCAGGCAGCCGTAGAGGACCGCCATCACCGCGTGCACATCCGCCTGGTCACCGGTCTCGGTCAACCATGCGGCAGCGCCCTCGATCGTGAGGTCGACCGGGGCGAGGCGGCGGGTCTCATAGCCACCGAGCACCGGATCCGCGCGCTCACGCCGCCGCTGCTCGATCTCCTCGAAGCTCAGTGAGGTCCGCAGGACGTGGAGCGCGGCGGTGACGAGCTGGCCCTTCGCGGCGGCTGAGGACGAGTCGGCGGGCACGTGGTTCATCTGATAGATCGCCACCGCCTTGGCCCTGCCGACAAGCTCGGCATCGAGGCCGATCTCCTCGCCGGACTCACGCCGGAGGACCCGGTCGAGCTCGGGCACACCGAGATCATTGCGATCCTGCTGCACGTCGGAGGCGATGCCGCCCGCGGATGCACTCCACAGGCCGGCACCGTTCGCCACGCGGCGCGAGCGTTGCGCGAGGACCAGTTGCCCGTCGCGAGTGATCACGGCAAGCTGAGCGGTCAGGTTGGCGACGCGGCGGCCCGCGACACGATCCGAGCGAGACCCGAGCTCGCCCACGTCGTACCGCGGCACCGAGCCGTCCTCCTCGTCGAGCTGGGGAGCCAGCTTCTTGCACGCCCTTCCCGTCCCCTCGGGTTCGCCCTCGCTCTGTCCGAAGCAACTCGTCGTCGTCTCCACGACCAGCACCAGGCCCTCGGTGCCGCCCTGCCCCCGGCGGGCGACGGCCGCGCCCTGGGTCGACAGCGTGGCGCCGTCGTAGTCGTCGGGCTTCTTGAGCCGGTAGCCGCAGCCGGGCGAGGGGTGCACGTCCGCATAGCCCTGGGCCTCCCCGTGCGGGCCCTGGTACAGGGCGGAGTGCCAGACCAGCGTGGCGTCCGCGCACATGGGCCGCGACACCACCGCATCGGTCAGCACCCGGCTGCCCGAGTAGGCGAGCGCGAAGGCCGCGAACGAGTCCGCATCGCTCACATAGCCCGCCTCGGCGACATCGACGAGTTCGAGTCCGGCGAAGGGACGCACGGAAGCAGCCACCTCCGCTGCGAAGTGCCGCGCTCTCGCCCGCCCGTTCTCATCGAGCTCGTCGGCGAGCCAGGTCTCGGAGGCGGCCGCCCAGCCGGCCAGCACATGGATCGGCTCGGCCACCTCGGTCCAATGCGGCAGTGCGCCGGCCCGCTCGAGAGCCATCGCGCGCAGGAGCTGCGGGAGCCCCGGCTCCGGATCGGCTGCCGCCGAGGCGACGCGTACGGCTTCCGCATCGAAGCAGCGCCGGAGATCCCTGTCGACCTCGGGTTCGTCATCCGGCCCGGCCTCGCGCCGGAAGGTGCGGGGAAGCTGGCGAAGATCACCCTCAGGAATCCCGGGGTGGACCTCGCGGGCGCGCACCATCTCTGCCGGGGTGAGCGTCGGATCCAGGCGGATACGGCGGTCGCCGAGCCAGCTCTGGTCGTCGGCGGTCAGACCGTGGTCGGCCGGATCGCCGTCGACGAGCTCGTCCGAACAGATCGCCACCACAGGCACACCGGCCTTGGCGAGCTGCTCCAGGTGGACCCGGAGGGAGATCGGCCGCAGTTCCCCGTTGGCCCGGTTCACGAGGTGGTCGTCGAGATCGTCGATGAAGGCGATGGCCGCGAGATCGTCGGCGCTGACGGCAGCCAGTCGCACGGCATCGACGTACGACTCGAGCGTGTCGCGCCCGTCGCTGGGCCGGAGCGGCTCGTGCAGATCGCGCAGTCCGTACGACGTCCGCCCGGCCCCGGCATGTCTTCTCAATGCCTCGACCAAAGTCCGAGTCCTGCCCGATCCCGGCGGACCGCTGACCACCACCAGACCTGCGCGGGCGCCGTCGATGGAGCCGAGCAGTCGATCGAGGACGGTATCGGCATCCCGGCGCACATAGTCGGGGAGCAGCTCATCGGCGAGCTCCGAACCGAGCCGCCAGTGGTCGGAGCCGCCCGGCGTACCCGCTTCGACGAGTCGCCCCTCGACCGTCGGCACCACGCCATCGTGCAGTTGTGTCGTCCTGGCCAGGGCCAGCTTCCAGGGCGGGGTCCGAACCCGATGCACCTGCGTCGCCTCGCCGCCGCCGGCGGCATTGCGCCGGTTGACCTGCTTCGTCGTTGCGGCGTTGAAGGCGGCCCCGCGTCTGAGCCAGCGCTCCAGCTCCACGACGCGATCCGCCGCCAGGCGTTCCTCAGCCAATCTCACGAGACCGTCGATCAGCTCCGCGGACGGGAACTTGGCCTGCGCCGGCCCGTTGGGACGTGGCCAGCCCCCGGGCGTCGTCCGGCCGCACCCGACGCGGCGCGCGACGACCGCGTAGGTCAGCTTCGGCCGGCCCGGAGCCGCGGTGGTGAAGAGCTCGTGCAGCAGCTCGGCCAGGTGCGCGTGGATCGACGCGCGGTCGACAGACGCTGGCGGCTCGCTGGTGGCACCGGACTTCACCCGCCGGATTCTGCACGCCTTCGCGGGGCCGGTCGAGCTTTTCGGCGCGACTGCTGTCTCCCGACGCGCGCGGGTCCCGGGAGACACCGGCGGAGGCCAAGTATCTGGTTCACCGAATCCGATCCGGATTCACCGGGAAGGGACTCGGCCCTCCCTAACTCAATAGTTGATGGAGGAAATGATGTCCATTTCTCGTGCGAAGGGGCTGCTGAGCTCCTTCTCGGCTGTCATCGCGACGGCCGCGCTCGTGGTCGGCATGCTGACCCTGGTCCAGCACTCGACCACCACGACGGACCACTCCCGGAACGGACTGGTCCGCCCGACATCGATCACCCAGGTGCAGCCCGCCATCGCGATGCAGATCCCCGCTGCTGATCAGCGGGTGCTCGCCACGATGGCCTCCACGGAGGCAGGGCGCGCGAGGCTCAACAAGGTGCTCAACGAGTCCTTCGGATCCTTGGGCGGTACGGCGAACTTCGCATCCTCGGCATCGTCCGGTGGCGTCACCCCGGTTCTGGCATATGGCTATGACAACGGCCATTTCTGGGTGACGGCCAGCTATGCCGACATGGCCCGGGGAGCGATCTGGGTTGGCGTCCAGGTGTGCAAGCGGCGTTTCCCACCCCTCGGCGGGCTCTGCCAGTACCTCGGCAACACCCTGACCTCGTGGTCACGCGGTTGGGGTTCGTCGAACGCACACGGCGTCTGGGCCGCCGTCTACCTGAACGGGCGGTTCACGGGCGGTCGATGGTGAGATCGGATAGCCAGCTCAAGGCTATCGACCCCCGGGTCGGAGGAGCAGCTCCTTCGACCCGGGGGTTCTTTCGTGTCAGCCCACCGTGCGCAGGAAGGTCTCCAGGATCGGGCCGGCGACCCCGGCACCGGTGTGCCCCTGGTCGACGAAGACGGCGACGGCGAGGTCGCCGCGGCCGGCCACCATCCACGCATGCGTGGGGAGCGGCGGCTTGGTGCCGAACTCGGCGGTGCCGGTCTTGGCGATCGCCGGTGCGCCGGGCAGGTCGGCGAGACCGTGGCCGGTCCCCGTCGGCTCGGTCACGACGGCGCGCAACATGCTCCGCAGCTTCGCTGCTTCGGCGGCCGTGAGCGGATGGGCCGGCTGCGCGGTCGCGGTCTGCCCGTCCACCAGGTGCGGTACGACGGCGTGGCCGGCCAGGATCGAGGACATCACCGTCGCGATCGCCATCGGCGAGGCGAGCACCTTGCCCTGACCGATCATGTCGGCGGCCTTCTCGACCTCCGAGGCCGGCGCCGGGATCTGCCCGAAGTACGCCGGGAAGCCGACATTGTGATCGACCCCGAAGCCGAGCGCGGCCGCGGCCTGCTGCAGATCGCCGCCCTTCAACCGCCCGTGCTGGGAGATGAAGGCGGTGTTGCACGAGTTCGCGAGAGCATCGGTCAGGGTGATCCGGCCGACCTTGCCCGCGGGGTACTCCGAGTCGTTGGTGAACTTCTTGCCGTTGACGGTGAGGCTCGTCGTGCACGTGACGGGCGAGCTCGGCGTGAGCCCGGATCGCAACAGGGCAAGGGAATCGATCATCTTGAAGGTCGATCCCGGCGCGTACTGCCCATAGGTCGCGGTGTTGTAGCCCTTCGACCCCGGACCGCTGGCGGCGGCCACGATCGCGCCCGTGGACGGCTTGATGGCGACCAGGGCACTGGCCGGCCCGGTTCGCGCCAGCGCCTGCTCGGCGAGCTGCTGCATCCGCGGCACCAGCGTGATCTGCACCGGCTTGCCGTTGACGGCCGGGGCTTGGAAGAGACTGGTGGCCTTGCCGTCGGCGGCCACCAGGTCGACCCGGCCGCCGGCCTGACCGGCCAGTTGCTCGTCGTACCGTGCCTGCAGGCCGGAGAGGCCGGTGTCGTCACCGGCCACCACACGGCCCTTGGTCTGCTTGACGATCTCGGCGGTGGCCGGGCCGACCGTGCCGAGCAGCGCGGCGGCGAAGCCCTTGGTCGGCGCCAGCGGCAGCTTGTCGTGCAGCGCGACCGCACCCTTGATCTGCAGATAGTGCGCCTGTACGGCGGCCGGCACCTCGCCCTCCCGGAAGATGATCGCCGGCACGAAGGCCTTCGGACCCGTCTCCTTGGCGAGCTTCACGTAGCCCTTCGCGTCGATCCCGACCAGGTCCGCCAGCGCCTTCGCCGAGACCGGCACAGTCGTCGGCTTCAGGACCGCCTTGTTGAGGCCGAAGCGCAGCACCGGCCGCGGCTTCACGATCGGCGCACCGCCGGCGCCGAGGATGTCGCCGCGTACGCCGGGCACCCGGGTCTGCCGCAAGCGGTCAGTGGCACCCAGGTTCGCCGAGACCAGGCTCGGCGACCATTCCATCGACCAGGTGTCGCCGGTCTTGGTCATCGTGGCCGAGGTCGTGTAGGTCCACCCGGGCGCGCCGACCGGCCAGGTCCAGGAGAGCTTCGCGGTGGCGTGGTCGCCCGTCGTCTTCGTGGACACGAGCTGCACCTGCGGCTTCACGTCCATGCCCGAGACGACCTTCGCGTAGGCCGTCTGCGCGGCCGCCGCGCCCTGCCAGGCCGCGTCGGTCAGCTTCTCGGCGGAGAGCTCCGCGGCAGCCTTCTTCGCAGCGCCGTCGGGAGAGGGCCCCGACGAAAGACTGCATCCGGAGAGGACGAGTCCCCCGACAAGCGCGCCCAGCCCGAGAGTGCGCGCCGGGCTTTTCGGGGTCCCTGCTCGATTCTTCACGGAGGGAGCGGAGCGGAAGGAGCGAAGAATCGAGTGGGGTGATTTCATGCGTTGAGCGCGGCTTCGATGTCACCGGCGATCTTGTCGGGCGTGGTGGTCGAGCCGTAGCGCTTGATCACCAAGCCGTCGCGGCCGATCAGGAACTTGGTGAAGTTCCACTTGATCGCGCTGCCGAGGACGCCGCCCTTCTCGGTCCGCAGCCACTGGTAGAGCGGGTGCGCGTCGGCGCCGTTCACGTCGATCTTGTCGAACATCGGGAAGGTGACCCCGTAGTTCTTCTCGCAGAAGGCGCCGATCTCGTCGGCACCACCCGGCTCCTGGCTGGCGAACTGGTTGCACGGGAAACCGAGCACGACCAGCCCTTGGTCGGCGTACTTCTCGTAGAGCTCCTCGAGCCCGGCGTACTGCGGGGTGAAACCGCACTTGGAGGCGGTGTTGACGACCAGCGCCACCTTGCCGGCGTACGCCGACAGCGCCTGCTCCTCACCGACCAGCGTGGTGGCGGTGAAGTCGGACAGGGTCTTGTCACTCATGAGGGGAGCCTATGCCCACGGCCGTCAGGAACCAGCGACATAGCAGTCCGTCTCGTTCGCCTTCACGCTCAACCAGACCTCGACCCCGGGCTCCAGCCCGAGAGCCGTGGCGGCCGCGGGCGTGATGTCGACCATCGCATCGGGCGGGCCGATGACCCGCAACCGGACGCTGCCCCGCGCCGGCTCCAGGGCACGCACCCGGCCGCGCCAGACATTGCGCGGGCTGGAGTCCGCGGGCTCGCGCAGGTGTACCGCGATCGCCGCCGGCGGGACGGTGACGAGGACCTGGTCCGCGACCGGCAGTGTCCGGGGCACGAGCACCCCGCCGCCGTCGAGTGCCACGTGATCGCCCACCACGCGACCGGCGTACAGGTTGAGGCCGAGCAGGCCGGCGACGTATGTCGTCAGCGGTCGCTCCGCGATCTCCCGGGGAGTGCCCGTCTGCACCACCCGCCCGGCCTCCAGTACGACGAGCCGGTCCGCCATCACCATCGCCTCGATCGGGTCATGGGTGACCAGGATGGTGGGAATGTCGAGATCGGAGAGATGACGGGCGAGCTCGGTCCGCACCTCGATCCGAGCGCCTGCGTCCAGGGCGGCCGTGGGCTCGTCGAGGAGCAGCGCCCGCGGCTCCTGGGCCAGCGCCCGGGCCAGCGCGACGCGTTGCGATTCGCCACCGGAGAGGTCGGCGGGGCGCCGGTCGGCGAGACGGGAGCAGTCCAGGCGCGCCAGGGCCTCGTCGGCGAGCCGCCGGGCCACTCCGCGGGCACGCCCTCGCGAGCGCGGACCGAAGGCGACGTTGTCGCGGACATTCAGGTGCGGGAAGAGCCGATGATCCTGGAAGACCACGCCGACCTCGCGGTCCTGGGGCGGCAGGTCGACCTCATCCGCCGCGAGCACCCGGCCGCCGAGCTCGATGCGGCCGCGGGTGATCGGCTCCAGCCCGGCGATCGCGCGCAGCAGGGTCGACTTGCCGGAGCCGTTCGGGCCGACGATGCCCAGCCGCTCACCGGCACCGACTTCGACGGCCGCCGCCAGCGCGAACGACCCCCGTGCCACCTCGACGTCCACCGCCAGCGTCATCGAGCCTCCTCCGTCGGCTCGCTGACCAGACTCGCTCTACTGGATTGTTCGCTCGCAAGCTCGCTCACCTTGCCGCCCCCCGGAACACGCCCGCGTACCACCAGCGCTCCCGCTGCATGATGAGTACGGCGGCCGAGACGGCGAGCATCACCAGGGCGAGCGCCGTACCGGACTCGGGATCGCCGACCATCGCCAGGTAGATCGCGATCGGCATCGTGCGGGTGCTTCCCGCGAAGCTGCCGGCGAAGGTGATGGTGGCGCCGAACTCCCCCAGCGCCCGGGCCCAGCAGAGCACCGAGCCGGCGATCAGCGCCGGCCGCACCGCGGGCAGCGTCACCGCGAAGAAGATCCGCAGCCGCGAGGCCCCCAGGGTCGCGGCGGCCTCCTCGTGGCCGAGATCGGAGCTGCGGAAGGCGCCCTCGAGCGTGACGACGAGGAAGGGCATCGCCACGAAGGTCTCCGCCATCACGACGGCCACGCTGGTGAAGGGGATGGTGAGTCCGAACCACAGGTCCAGATAGCGACCGACGAGGCCCATCCGCCCGAAGGCATAGAGCAGTGCGACGCCACCGACCACCGGCGGCATCACCAGGGGCAACGTGGTGAGCGCCCGGATCAGGCCGACGCCCGGCAGCTGCCGGCGGGCCAGCATCCACGCCAGCGGTACGCCGAGAAGCACCGCGATCACCGTCGCCGCGGTGGCCGTCAGCAGCGAGAGCCGCAAGGCCTGCAGGGCCTGTGTCTCGGTGAGCAGGTGCGCCAGGTCGGACCAGGGCGCCCGCACCACGAGTGCGATCAGCGGCACGATCAGGAAGAGCGCCGCCAGCACCGCGGGGACGGCGAGCAGCAGCGGAGTGCGCTCCCGACGGCTCCGGCTCCTGGGCACCCTCCTTCGCACGCTCACACGCTACGAGGTCGGCGGGGCGAATCCGCTGGCGGACAACGCCGTACGACCGGCATCGCCCTCGACGAGCTTGACGAAGTCGGCCGCCAGTGACTTCTCCTTCGTCTTGGAGACCGTCGCGATCGGGTACGTCGTCACCGCGTTGACCGCCGCCGGGATGGTGATGCCGGTGACCTTCGCGCCGGCCGTCTTCACGTCGCTGACATAGACGATGCCCGCGTCCACTTCACCGAGGCTGACCTTGGTGAGCACCGACTTCACGTCGACCTCCTCGGTGACCGGGTGCACGACGAGCTTGGCATCGGCGAAGACCTGGGCGGCCACGACGCCACACGGCACCTCGGCCTGGCACACGGCGAGCTTGACGCCCTTGCGGGTCAGGTCGGCCAGCGAGGTGATGTGTCCGGGATTGGCGGCGGGAATCGCGATCTCCATCGTGTTGCTCGCGAAGTCCGCCCGGTCGGTCACGTCGGAGCTGATCTGATCCATCGTCTTCGAGCTCGCCGTGGCGATCACGTCCGCCGGCGCACCCTGCTGGATCTGGGCGGCGAGGTCGTTGCTGGCACCGAAGCTCAACTCGACCTTGACGCCCTTGTGGTCCTTCTCGAACTGCTTCGCGAGGGCGGTGAAGGGCTCCTGCAGCGAGGCGGCGGCGAAGACGGTCAGCGTCTTGTCGCCGCCGCTGCTCCCGCAGCCGGCCAGCCCGGGGACGAGGAGCAGGCCGGCGAGCGCGGCGGAGGCGGTCTTGAGGGTCTTCTTCATGGCAACTCCACGACGACATTGGTCGACTTCACGGCGGCTGTGGCGAGTACGCCGGGCTCGAGGCCGAGTTCGTCGGCCGCCTCCCGGCTGATCAGCGAGACGACCCGGTGCGGGCCCGCCTGGATCTCGACCTGGGCCATCACCTGGTCCCGGACGACGCGGGTGACCAGGCCGGTGAAGCGATTGCGCGCCGAGGTCGGCGCCAGTCGGCCGGCCTCCGGCTCCTCGGCACGCTCGCGGGCGAAGGCGGCCAGTTCGGCGCCGTCGATCACCTGGCGACCGTCGTCGACGCGGGCATGCAGCCGACCCGCGTCGACCCACCGTCGTACGGTGTCGTCGCTGACTCCGAGAAGCTCCGCGACGTCACGGATCCGGTAGGTCGTCACCTACACAGGCTATCCGCATTTGCGGGCGGATGTATAGAAGTCTTCCGCAAATGCGGAAGAGGGGTCGGCTCAGCGCATCACGATGGCGAGCTGCGCCAGCTGGTCGTGCGCGGCGATCACGTCGTACTCCCGGCGATAGGCCGAGCAGTAGTCGCGCAGCGCCGAGAACTCGTCCATCACCGAGGCGAACTCGTCGAAGACCACGATCGAGCCGGGCACCAGCAGCCGGTCGAACTTGGTGAGTACGTAGAGCGTCGACGAGTAGAGGTCCGCATCGCAGTGCAGCAGGATCCGGGACTCGGGCTGGAACTTCTCCAGGAAGTCGTCGACCGTGTCCTGGAAGAGGCCCTTCACGAAGGTGACCCGCTGGTCGGCCAGGACCGGGGCGACCCCGCCGGCGTCGAAGGTCGACTCGCCGACCGCGCCACCGAAATAGGCCCAGTCCTCGGGAAGGCCGTCGAAGGAGTCGAAGCCGTAGAAACGGGAGGCGGCGTTCTTGTGGATGTCCGCCCAGTAGCCCATGGACTCACCCTTGTAGACACCGAACTCCAGGTAGTCCATCGGCTCGTCCTTGAGGACGTGCGCCTGGAGGTGGTCGTAGAGGCGGAAGCGGTGGTCGAAGCGCGGGATGCTGGCCGGGACCTTCTCCCGCTCCCAGTTGCCCAGCTTCGGAAGACGAGCGAGCAGGTCGAGACCGCGGTGGTCGATGCCGTGCTTGATCACGACCTCGCGGGCCTTCATCCGGGCGCGGTAGGCCTTCATCTGGGCGCGATAAGACAGGGACACGGCAGCAGCCTTTCACGGCCCGTCGGCAGTTGGGGTCAGATCGTCGGATCGACCACGGACCGGGCACATCTTGGACGCGCAGCCCTGGCCTCGTCAACGCAGTCGCGGCGGTACGACGGTGCGCCCGTCGGTGCCGGCCGCGGTCAGTTGCGGCCGGGTCAGGAACCAGACGTCACCGAGATCGGCGCCCTCCAGCCGGGCCCCGCGCAGATCGGCGCCGAGGAGATCGGCGTGCCCCAGATCGACACCTCGCAGATCGGCCCCGATCAGCAGGGCGCCCCGGAAGGAGGCGCCCGAGACCGCCTCCCGGCGGAGATCGCGGCCGGCCAGATCCCGACCGCGCAGATCGGCGGCTCCGCTGCCGGTGATTTCGGCGAAGTGCGCGCCCGCGTCGTCGAGGATCTCGTCCAGGTCGGCGGTGAGCAGCTCCACCGGCGCCATCCCCCGGACCTCGACGAGCCGGGCCTGCAGCTGCCGGGTGGTGTCGTCGGCGCGGTTCCGGCGTACCACCTCGTCGAGATGCCAGAGCATCTCGTGGACCAGTCGCTGAGCACTGAGCACCGCGGCCATCTCACCGCGATCGGTCCCGGGCGCGCGCCAGCCGCGGCCGGCGTAGGTGTGGCCGCTGACCCACTGGCCGGCACCGAAGCAGTCGAAGACATCGCAGCTCGGCCAGCCGTCCGGGCGCAGGCTCGCGTGAATGCGACAGCGATCGTCCTCGGCCAGGTGGGCGCAGGGGACCCCGCCGGGCTTGTCGGCGCCGAAGCCCGCCGCCCGGCTGTAGGGCAGCAGGACGCAGCAGAGCGCCGTGCAGTTCGCGCAATCGGCGCGGAGATCGGTCAGTTGGAGATCCATGGTCACGTCTCACTCCGAGGACGTCGGTTGAGCGGTACGGCGGCACCGGTCATCGTTGACTTCTCACATAGTGTCCGAATGTCTCGGATTGCGGGCACGAGCATCAATCTCTATCTGTTCACTATACTTTGACTTCCTCCGCGTCACCCGTCGATCACAGGAGTTCCCCATGACCTTCAAGCCCGAGACCCTCGCGGTCCACGCCGGCCAGGAGCAGGCCGACCCCGCGACCAATTCCCGCGCGGTTCCGATCTACCAGACCACGTCGTACGTCTTCAACGACACCGAGCACGCCGCGAACCTCTTCGCGCTCG
>JASLCW010000417.1 GCA_030151765.1 Marmoricola sp. | reverse complement strand
GTCTCGCCGGTGACGCAGCCCGGGAGCCAGCGCCGCTTCTGCTCGTCGCTCGCGATCGCGGAGAGGTAGGGAACGATGATGTCGGTGTGCACCGAGAAGCCCGGGCCGGCACAGCCGCTGCGGGTCTGCTCCTCGGAGACGATCACGTTGTAGCGGAAGTCCTCGACGCCGGCGCCGCCGTACTGCTCGGGGAGGTCGAAGCAGAGGAGACCCATCTCGCCCGCCTTGAGCCACAGGTCGCGGGGGACGATGCCGTCCTTCTCCCACTGGTCGTGGTGCGGGACGACCTCCTTCTCGAAGAAGGTCCGGACCGTCTGCCGGAAGTCCTCGTGTTCGGAGGTGAAGATGTCAGGCATCGGGATCCCTTCGGTGCGGAAAGCAGTCAGAACGAGCGTTGTTGCACCAAGAGTGTGCCAGTTCTACTGTTACAGTCAAGGAATCCGTCCGCGAGACAGACCACACCGAGAGGAGGCGGACAGGTGACGACGCAGACCGAGGTCCCCGAGGGGATGCTGACCGTCGACGAATTGGCCGCCGCCACCGGCATGACCGTGCGTACGACGCGCTACTACGCCGGTCTCGGCCTGTTGCCACCCCCGGAGCGTCGCGGCCGGATGGCCTACTACGGCCCCGAGCACCGCGCCCGGCTGGAACTGATCAGGGCCCTGCAGGACCACGGCTTCACGCTCGCTGCCATCGAGAAGTACCTCGACCGGGTACCGATCGACGACACCCCCGAGGACCTCGCCGTCCAGCGGGCGATCCTGACATCGTGGACCCCCGGCCGGCACGAGGCGCTGACCCGGGCGCAGCTGGAGGAGAAGGTCGGCCGCACGCTCAGCGCCGACGACCTCGACCTGCTGGTCAAGGTCCAGGCGCTGCGCGAACGCGACGGCCGTTACGAGCCGCTCGCCCCGCTGAACAGCGCCGTGCAGATGCTGGACCTCGACATTCCCGTCGAGTCGTACGTCGAGGCCTCCGCCGCCATCGGGCGGCACATGGACGAGCTCGTCGACGAGCTGACCCGGATCCTGCACGAGAAGATCGTGGTGCCCTTCCGCGGCACCGAACACACCGAGGAGGAGGCCGCGCGCTTCGAGCAGACCTTCTCCCGCCTGCGTCAGCTGACCCTCGAGGGCGTCGTCGCCGGCTTCCAGCGTGCCGCCAATCAGGTGATCACCCGGTCGCTCACCGACTGACCTCGCGGCTCAGTCGAGCAGGGCACTGGGTCGGATCGTCACTTCGAAGGCGAGCTGCGCGGTCCACTCCTGGTCGCCGGTGACATCGGCCACCTCGACGTAGTCCTCGCCGACCAGATCGAAGGCGAGCAGCCGAGGCTCCTCGGGGTCGATGATCCAGTACGACGCGATCCCCGCCTCGGCGTACCGCGCGAACTTGAGCATCCGGTCGATCCGGCGGCTGCTCGGGGAGAGGATCTCGACCGCAAGCAGCGGCGGAGCAGGGAGATTCTTCGGCCCGAAGTCGCTACGGCGGGCGACGAGGATGTCGGGCTCGACTGCGGTGTCGTCGGCGAGGATCACGTCGAGCGGGGCAGGGAGGACCCGGAGATCGTCGGGGATCTGCTCGTGCAAGGTGACCAGGAGGCCCATGAGCGCGAACTGGTGGATCGGGATCGGTGACGGACTCACGATCAGCACCCCGTCGATGATCTCGTAGCGGCGCCCGTCATCGGGCATCGTCTCCAGATCGGCGACCGTGAAGGGTCGCCCGCCTTGCATCATCACAGTCATCACTGTGCCTCACTTTCCCGAGAGTGGCCATGAGGCAGTGTGCCCCGGCGAGGATGATCCTCGCCGGGGCAATCCACAGGCCCTGATCGGGCCGTCGGCGATCAGTAGCGCGGGATGACCGCCCAGCAGATCACGTAGAGCAGGGGCACCAGGGGGAAGGTGAAGATGCCGACGACGACGGCGAGCACACGGACCAGGGTGGGGTCGATGTGCAGGTAGTCGGCGACTCCGCCGCAGACGCCGGCGATCATCCGGTCGTGGCCGCGGGTGAGACGGCGATAGCTCGTGTTCTCCATCAGATCTCCTTGGTTTCGTCGATGTCGTCGGTGGTGGCGGCCTCGGCGGTCGGGAGGTCATCCGAATCGGTTCCCATGGGAGCCGCTTCGGATGACGTCCGCGCGTTCCGGCGCCGGTCGGTCGCCGAGCCCACGAGGCTGGCGCCGAGGCCGATCGCGCCGGCGATCAGCAGGGTGGCGGGGACCAGATAGCTGGTGCCCTGCCAGCTGATCGTGTCGGACTCGGTCAGCGCCCACAGGGCGGCGATGCCGATGAAGAAGCTGCCGAAGACGAGGTGGGCGACCTTCACCTGGCGGTGGGGTGGGTTGTCGTCGTACTGGTTCATGAGGATTCCTCCGTCGAGGTCGGGGTGGTCATCGGGTCTCGACGTCGATGTGGCCGATGTGGCCGTGGACGTCGAGGTTGAAGGTGGCGACGGGGCTGGACGTGGTGCCGATCGTCGTCGTGAGCGAGGGCGAGAAGCCGGACTGGTCGCGATCCCCGACCTCGATGTCGCCGGCGGCATTGAGCGTGCCGCTGACATTGGCCTGCACCTCGCGCGGCACGTAGACGATGATCTCGCCGAGGTCCATGTTGGCTTCGATCGTCCGGCCCTGCAGGGCCGAGGGGTCACTGACCCGGCTGAGGTCGATCACCATCTTGCCGTTGCCGATCCGATAGCTGTCCTGGACCGTCGTCGAGCTCGTCGGCGTGTAGGTCATCGTGCGGTTCTCCCAGTGGAAGTTCTCCACGACCGACAGCGCCATCAACGGCGGGATCGTGATCAGGCCCAGGAAGATCAGGCCTCCCGGCCGGCCGACGAAGGCGCCGATGACGAGCATCACGCCGGTGATCGCGATGGCGAGCGCCGGCCAGGCCGACGGGATGACGTGGTGGTTGTTCGCATAGATGCCGAGCACGCCGGAGCCGAGCAGGATGAAGGCGAGGGTGGGCCAGAAGAGCACGGTGCCGGTACGCCGGGGCCGCGGCGGGCGCTGGGGAGCCGGCGCGGTCGCGACCGGGGCCGTGAACGAGTTTCCGGAGTCGCCCCCCTCGGTCGTGGTTGTCGGCGCTGTTGCCGTCGACGCGGCGGTGGTCGGTGTGGTGGCGGCCGGGACCGAGAACTCGGTGTGGCTCGGCGTTCGCCCGTCCCGCTCGGCCTCCGCCCGGTGCCGCTTGTTGGCGAAGCCGACGACGACGGCGACGATGATGGCGACCATCCCGAGCTGCCAGGGGAAGCCGTGGTTGCCGCCGCCCCACCACCAGCCGCTGCCGAGCGTGGAGAGCACGGCGATCGCGGCGACGGCGATGAGCACGATCTTGAGCACGTCGTCGCCGAGGTGGATCAGCGCGCCGTCGGCGCCGTCCTCGGGAACGAAGAGCCACGCGGCGGCGTACAGCAGAAGGCCGGCGCCGCCCACGATGGTGAGCGCGATCAGCAGGACCCGCACGATCGTCGGGTCGATGCCGAAGTGGCGGCCCAGGCCGCCGGCGACGCCGGCGACATAGCGGTCGTCGCGGCTGCGGCGGAGCTGGTGGAGCGTGCGCACGCGGTCGCGGTTGAGGTCGGGCCCGGGATCGGCCGAGCCGGTGGTGGAGTCCTGCGTCTGGTTCATGTCATCGATCCTGCTGTCCCGGGCCGCCATCCACCATCGGGATCAACCCTGATCTTCGCCTGCCCGGACCTCAGGGGTGCTCCCGATGTGGTCAGGGGCCTCCGCCTGACACGATGGCAGCATGGTCACCTCCACGCCACCGTCGCCGCAGCTCGCTGCCCGGCCGGTACGGCGTGCCTATCGCAGCGCCGACGGCGGCCTGCTCGGCGGAGTGGCCTCGGGCATCGCCGACCATCTCCGGCTGCCGGTCTTCTGGGTACGTGCGGCCTTCGTGATCGCGGCGATCGCCAATGGCTTCGGCATCATCGTCTATCTCGGCCTCTGGATGTGGCTGCCCGGAGAACCTGCACCGACCACCGCTGCGCCGGGCATCGACGCCGCCACCCGTCAGGGCAAGCGGCCGCGGGCGCAGCGCAGCCTCGCCGACTACGGTGTGCTGGTCGCCTTCGGAGCGATCGCGGTCGGCGGACTCGCCCTGGTCGCCGGACTGACCGGGACGACCCTGACCCTGCTGCCCGTCGTGATCGGGCTGACCGGCCTGGCGGTGCTGTGGCGGCAGGCCGACGAGGTGCAGCGGGAACGCTGGGCGTCGTCGGGACCGGTCGGCATGGTCGTCGGCTCGGGCGGCTGGAGGTCGTACCTGCGACTGCTCGCCGGCCTGGTCCTGCTGATCGTGGCGATCCTCGCCTTCTCGCTGCGCTCAGGCGGCTGGCGTGAGGCGCTCATCGCCGGTGGCGCCGCCCTCCTCGGCGTCGTCGGCATCGTCTTCATCGCCGGGCCGTGGCTGCTCAGGCTCTCGCGCGATCTCGCCGACGAGCGGGCCGCGCGTGCCCGTGCGCAGGAGCGCGCCGACGTGGCCGCCCATCTGCACGACTCGGTGCTCCAAACCCTGGCGCTGATCCAGAAGTCGGCCACCGATCCCGGGACCGTCGCCAGGCTGGCCCGGGCACAGGAGCGCGACCTGCGCAGCTGGCTCTTCGAGAAGCAGGCATCGACCACGGACAGCCTCGTCGCCGCGCTGCGCGAGGCGGCGGCGGAGATCGAGGACGGCTTCGGGGTGCCGATCGAGGTGGTCGGGGTCGGCGATCGCGACGTGCCCGAGGAGATCGCGCCGGTCGTCGCCG
>JASLCW010000382.1 GCA_030151765.1 Marmoricola sp. | reverse complement strand
CAGCGTGCTGCGCTGAGTGCCGACAACGCAGCCTGTCGGGATGCTGGGCGGCGCTCCGCCGCGGTATCTGGCAGACGGACCACTAGGGCCATCTCAGGGAAATACCTGATGCCGACTGTCGGTGCTCGGTGCCACAGTGAATCCATGCATCGACAGATCGCCGGCCGATTGACCGGCCCCGTCACCAAGTGGCTGGTCCTCGCCTTCTGGATCGTCATGATCGTCGTCTTCGGCGGTCTCGCCGGCAAGCTCTCCAGCGTCCAGGACAATCAGGCCTCGTCCTGGCTTCCGGCCAGCGCCGAGTCGACGCAGGCACTCGATGCGCTCAAGGCGGTGCGGAGTCCCAACGACATCCCCACGACGCTGGTCTTCTACCGGCCGAGCGGCCTCACGGCTGCCGACGGCACCCAGATCCGCCGGATCGTCGGCGAGGTGCAGCAATTGCCCGGGACCCTCCAGACGACGCTCCCGGCCAACACGGTCACCGTGAACGTACCGCCCTTCGTCACATCGCCGGACCACAAGGTGGCGACGGCGACGGTGACCTTCAACTTCGGCAAGAACGGCTGGAACAAGCTCCCCGACACCGCCAAGAAGATCCGCAAACTGGCCGAGATCCCCGGCGTCACCTTCCACCTGGCCGGCCCGGGCGGGCAGGCCGCCGACGCGGCCGAGGCCTTCTCCGGGCTCGACGGCAAGCTCCTCGGCTTCACCATCCTGGTGGTCGTGATCATCCTGCTGATCACCTATCGCAGCCCGTTGCTGTGGCTACTGCCGGTGCTCTCCGCCGGTACGGCGCTCGCGGTCGCTCAGGGTGTCATCTACCTGCTCGCCAAACACGAGGGCCTGACCGTCAACGGGCAGAGTCAGGGCATCCTGACGGTGCTCGTCTTCGGTGCCGGCACCGACTACGCCCTGCTGCTGATCGCTCGTTACCGCGAGGAACTGCACCGCCACGAGAACCGCCACGAGGCGATGGCCTTCGCGTTGCACCGGGCGGCACCGGCGATCGTCGCCAGCGGCCTGACCGTGATCCTCGGCATGCTCTGCCTGACCGTCGCCGAGATGAACTCCACCTCCGGCCTCGGCCCGGTGGCCGCGATCGGCATCGTGGTCGGCCTCCTCGTGATGATCACGCTGCTGCCCGCCTTCCTGGTCATCTTCGGCCGCTGGATCTTCTGGCCGGTGCGCCCGAAGTTCGACTCCGCCGAGCCGACCAGCACCGGATTCTGGGCACGGGTCGGCAAGCGGATCGCGATCCGCCCGCGGACGGTCTGGACGGTGACCGCGCTCATCCTCGCGGTCTGCTGCCTGGGCCTGGTCAAGCTCAACGCCCACGGCCTGTCGACCGCCGACCAGTACACGAAGGAATTCGACTCCATCAAGGGCACCAAGATCCTCGCTGCCCACAAGCTCAGCGACGACGCCTCGCCGATCCAGGTCGTCGCCAAGGGCGCCCAGGCGGCACAGGTCAAGGCCGCGATGGAACAGGTTCCGGGCGTCGATCAGGTCTCGACCATCCCCTTCGGCACCAAGGCGCTCGTCTCCACCCAGCTCAATGTCGATCCGACCTCGTCGGAGGCCTTCGCCACCGTCGCCAAGGTCCGTACGGCGGTCCATGCCGTGCCCGGAGCCGATGCCATGGTGGGCGGTGCGACGGCGATCCAGGCGGACATCGAGAGCGCGTCCTCACACGACAACGAGGTGGTCATCCCACTCGTCCTGCTGGTCGTGATGCTGGTCTTGATGGTGCTGCTGCGCGCGCTTGCCGCGCCGCTGCTGCTGATCCTGACCGTGGTGCTCTCCTTCGGCGCCGCGCTGGGCATCAGCTCGCTGATCTTCCGCTATGTCTTCGACTTCGCCGGGACGGACACCTCCTTCCCGCTCTTCGTCTTCGTCTTCCTGGTCGCGCTGGGCATCGACTACAACATCTTCCTGATGACCCGGGTCCGGGAGGAGACGGTCACCCGCGGCACACGAGAGGGATCGCTGGTCGCCCTGGGCGCCACCGGCGGCGTGATCACCTCCGCGGGGGTCGTCCTGGCGGCCACCTTCTCCGTCCTCGGCACGATGCCCTTGGTGGCCTTCGCGGAGATCGGCATCGCGGTCGCGCTCGGCGTACTGCTCGACACCCTGGTGGTGCGCTCGGTCCTGGTGACCGCCCTCAACCTCGACCTCGGCTCGGTGATCTGGTGGCCCAGCCGCCTGGACCGGCGTGCCGGAAATCCAGATGACGTGGTGCGCGCCGAAGTGATCCAATCTCCCGAGTGAGTGTGCGTGATTTTCTCGGGCGGCTGATCCCGCCGACTCCCCTCTCCCGGCGGCTCGCCCTACAGTCCTTGCTCTTCGCGACGGCGACCGGCACCTTCATGACCGGCAGCGCGGTCTTCTTCACCAAGATCGTCGGACTCTCCGCCGCGCAGGTGGGTCTGGGGCTCACCATCGGCGGCGTGGTGTCCTTCGTGGTCGCCTACCCGGCGGGACGGCTCGCGGACCGGATCGGCCCGAAGCGGATGTGGTGGCTGGGCGCCCTGATCGGCGGCGCGCTCTTCTCGTTGTGGCCCTTCATGCACGGCTTCCTCGACTATGTCCTGGTCGCGGTGGTCTTCGAGGCGATGGAGAATGCCGCCAGCGCCGGCCGCAATGCCTACATCCTCGACGTGATGCCGACCGAGGAGCGGGTGCGCACCCAGGCGTACATGT
>JASLCW010000365.1 GCA_030151765.1 Marmoricola sp. | reverse complement strand
CACGACGGTGACCACGCGCCCGCTCCAACACCGCACCGGCGACAGAGGTGTCGCGCGCCTCACGCTGTACGGGTGTGGTGGTCATAGAGAAGACACTAGACGTAACCGGGGACAGTCTCGATCAGACGAGTTTCGCCTTGTGGATAAGGGCAAAAGCGAGACGGGTTGCGGACGGATGAGGGACATTTCGAAGACGTGAATCCAAGGGTGGGCAATGCAAGACGGAGGGGTCGAAGCTGCCGTAACCCGAAGGCGCAACCCAAGGCGACAGTGAGCCGACAGGCGACGGCGCCTACCCACGACGACCACAGGCGGCCGTAACCGAAATATCCAAGAAAACAGGACAAGGGTGAGACGCCAGCGTGGGAGGGGAACCCACCAGACCCTGTGCGGCGGAAGCCGACGCAGAAAGAAGGCGAGAACGAAAGCTCAGGCCGTCCGGGTCGCCACGAGATCCGCGAAGGCCTCCAGCGCCGTCCGGACCGCACCCTCCGGAACCGTCTTCAGCAGCCGCTTCGCCTCATTGGCAAGGTCGACCACATACGCCCGCGCCTCACCCATCGCCGGATGCGCCCGCAACAGCGTCAGCGCCTCGGCGTGGAGGGAATCATCCGCCAACGAGCCACCGAGCAATTCCAGGAGGCGGGCATCAGTGGGATCGGTCGACCGCTGCGCGATCAGGACCGGGAGCGTCGGGACGCCCTCGCGCAGATCGGTGCCGGGGGTCTTGCCAGACTCCTCGGTCTCCGAGGCGATGTCGAGGATGTCGTCGGCGAGCTGGAAGGCGACGCCGACCTTCTCGGCGTACTCGGTGAGCGCCTCCTCGACCTCCAGCGGGGCGCCGCCGAAACGGGCGCCGTACCGGGCGGAGGTGGCGATCAGCGAGCCGGTCTTACCGGCGACCACGCGCAGGTAGTGCTCCAACGGGTCGTCCCCGGCCGATGGTCCGAGCGTCTCGAGGATCTGACCCTCGACGAGGCGGGTGAAAGTCTGCGCCTGGATGCGTACGGCGTCCGCGCCGAGATCGGCGGTCAGTTCGGAGGACTTCGAGAAGAGGAAGTCACCGGTGAGGATCGCGACCAGGTTGTCCCAGCGGGCATTGGCCGACTCGGAGCCGCGGCGCAGGTCGGCCTCGTCCATCACGTCGTCGTGATAGAGCGAGGCGAGGTGGGTCAGCTCGACCACGCAGGCCGAGGTGACCACGCCGGCGGCGGCCGGATCGGGTCCGCACTCGGCGGCCAGCAGCACCAGCAGCGGGCGGAAGCGCTTGCCGCCGGCCTCGAGAAGATGGCGTGCCGCCTCGGTGACGAAGGGGGCCTCGCTCTGCACATGACCGAGCAGCGCCTCCTCGACCTCGGCGAGGCGGTTCACCAACCGCGCCTCCAGGGAGGCGTCGAGGACAGGCAGGGCAAGGGAACTCACCTGATGAATACTCCCACCCGACCGAACAGATCGAGAAGGGGACCCGGCACCAGACCGAGGATCAGGGTCGCGGCCACCCCGACGACGATCACGATCGTGGTCAGTGCACTCGGGATCGCCACCGTCGGGCGCTCACCCACGGGGTCGTGGAAGAACATCAGTACGACGACCCGCAGGTAGAACCAGATCGCCACTGATGAACACAGCACGGCGATCACGACCAGGGGCCAGGCACCGACCGAGAGTGCGGCCGCGAAGACCGACCACTTGGCGGTGAAGCCGCTCGTGAGCGGGATGCCGGCCATGCCGAAGAGCAGGAAGGCCATCGACCCGGCGACCGCCGGCGAGACCTTGGAGAGTCCGGTCCAGCTCGCCAGCGAGGTGGCCTCGCCGGTGCTGTTGCGCACCAAGGTCAGCAGCGCGAAGCCCGCCATCGTCATCAGGCCGTACGTCGTCAGGTAGAAGAGCACCGCCTGCACCGGCTGGATCTGGTTCGCCGTCGCCGGCTGCACCGCGCGTACGCCGAGGAAGCCGACCATGATGAAGCCGACGTGCGCGATCGCGGAGTACGCGAGCAGGCGCTTGAGGTCGGTCTGGGTGACCGCGAGGACCACGCCGGCGACCATCGTCAGGATCGCGACCGCCCAGATCATCGGCGTCCAGGTCCAGCGGGCGCCGCCGAAGGCGACGTAGAAGAGCCGGAGCAGCGCGCCGAAGGCGGCGACCTTGGTGGCGGCCGCCATGAAGGCGGTCAGAGCGGTGGGAGCGCCGTGGTAGACGTCCGGGACCCAGGCGTGGAAGGGCGCCGCGCCGACCTTGAAGAGCATGCCGACGGCGAGCAGGCCCATGCCGCCGAGCAGCAGGGCATTGCTTCCGGAGCGACCCCCGACGGCCGCCGCGATACCGGCGAAGCTCATCGAGCCGGCGTAGCCGTAGGTGAGCGCGATGCCGTAGATGAAGAAGCCGGAGCTGAAGGCACCGAGCATGAAGTACTTCAGCGCGGCCTCCTGGCTGAGCAGCCGGCGACGACGCGCCAGGCCGCAGAGCAGGTACAGCGGCAGCGAGAGCACCTCGAGCGCAACGAACATGGTGAGCAGGTCGTTCGCCGCCGGGAACATCAGCATTCCGGAGGCGGCGAAGAGCAGCAGCGGGAAGATCTCGGTGTGCTCGAGGCCGAGTGTGGAGGCCTCACGTTCGGCGTCGGTGCCCGGCAGCGCCGCGGCCTGGCCGGCGAAGGCGGTGACCCCGCCCTCGATGCGCCGTTCGGCGAAGAGGAGTACGCCGAGCAGGGTCAGCACCAGGATGAGCACCCACGCGATCATCGTCGGGCCGTCGAGCGCGAAGGCCCCCTCAGCCGCGACCCAGCCAGGCTTGGGCGAGCCGGCCCCCGGATCGATCTGGGTGAAGACCGCGATCGAGGCCGCCAGGGCCGCGACCACACCGACGACGGCGAGACCGGACTGCACGCGATAGCGCAGCGGCCGCGGCAGGAAGGCCTCGAGCAGGACACCGATGACGGCGACACCGAGCAGGATCAGGATCGGCGAGAGATCGCCGTACTCGATGTGCGGGGTCTTGAAGTCGGAGACGAGCGTGATCACTGCGCACTCCCCTCTCCGTGGTACGACGTGACCGTCGGCGCGGGATCCTTCTTGCCGACCTCACTCATCGTGTGGTCGGAGGACGGGCTGACCAGGTCGTTCAGTGGCTTCGGGAAGAAGCCGAGGATGACCAGCAGGGCGATCACCGGTACGACGGCGGCGACCTCGCGGACATTGAGATCGCTCATCGACTCGACCTCGGGGCGGGTCGGTCCGGTCATGGTGCGCTGGTACATGAGCAGCGCGTAGATCGCGGCCAGCACGATGCCGGTGACGGCGAAGGCGGCCGCCCAGGCCGAGTGCACGAAGGCGCCGACGATCACCAGGAACTCGGGCACGAAGGGCGACAGACCCGGCAGCGAGAGCAACGACAGGCATCCGACGAGGAAGAGGCCCGCCAGGATCGGCGCCTTCTTCTCGACGCCGCCGAAGTCGCTGATCAGCGGCGAGCCGCGCCGCTGCGTCAGGTAGCCGCCGACCAGGAAGACCGCGGCCGTCGAGAGTCCGTGGGCGAACATGTAGATGTTGGCGCCGACGAGGCCCTGGCTGTTCATCACGAAGATGCCGAGCACGATGAAGCCGAAGTGCGAGACGCTCGTGTAGGCGATCAGGCGCGGGATGTTGTCGCTGCCGATCGCCATCAGCGCGCCGTAGATGA
This sequence comes from Marmoricola sp., assembly GCA_030151765.1. GTDB lineage: Bacteria > Actinomycetota > Actinomycetes > Propionibacteriales > Nocardioidaceae > Marmoricola. Next base: position 1,804 of record JASLCW010000365.1, on the reverse strand, counting down.
TGCTGATGATCGCCAGCGTCACCACGACCGGCGTCGCCCACCTCGAGGCCTCGGGGAAGAGCTCGAGGCCGAAGCGGATCATGCCGAAGCTGCCGATCTTGTCGAGCACGCTGACCAGCAGGGTGTTGGTGCCCGGGGTCGCCTGCTCACAGGCATCGGCCAGCCAGGTGTGGACCGGGAAGAGCGGCGCCTTGATCGCGAAGGCGATGAAGAAGCCGATGAAGAGCCAGCGGCCGGCCGTCGTACCGAAGTCGAGCTTGGTCAGGTCCGAGAGCAGGTACGTCGGGTGCCCGGCGAGCTTCGCGGACTCGACGTACACCCCGATGACCGCTGCGAGCATGATCAGGCCGCCGGTCAGCGAGTACTGCAGGAACTTCACCGTGGCCTTGATGCGGCCGGGGCCGCCGTACCCGCCGATGAGGAAGTAGACGGGGATCAGCACGGCCTCGAAGAGCACGTAGAACATGAAGACGTCGACGGTGACGAAGCAGCCGATCGCGAGCGCCTCGAGCGCCAGGGTCCACATGAAGAAGGAGCGGACCGCCCAGCGCGGCTGGACGCCCTGACCCTCACGCGGGTCGCCGTCGTTCCAGCCAGCCAGGATCACGACCGGCGTCAGGATCGTGGTCAGCAGCACCAGGCTGAGGCCGAGGCCGTCGATGCCGACGGCGTAGTGCGCACCGAAGGCGGAGATCCAGGTGTGCGTCTCCTTGAACTGGAGACCGCCACTGGTGTCGAACTGCAGCGCCAGCACGATCGAGAAGACGAGCACGGCCAGCGACCAGCCGAAGGCGACGCGCTTGGCCAGCTCGCGATTCGCGGCAGGCAGGGAGGCGACCACCACCGCGCCGACGAGCGGCGCCAGCAGCAGCACGGTGACCCAGGGGAAGGAATTCATCAGTGCGCCACCACCATCAGGACCAGGAGCACGAGCGCGGCTCCGAGGAGCAGGCTCAGTGCATAGGAGCGGACGAAGCCGTTCTGGATCATCCGGAACTGTGCCGACAGCGAGGTGATTCCGGTGCCGCTGCCGACGGCGGCGCCGTCGACGACATGGGCATCGACCGCCATCACCCCTCTGACCAGCTCATAGCCGGGCTTCACCACGAGCTCTTCGTTGGCGGCGTCGCCGTACAGGTCGGCGCGCGCGGCGCGGGTCACGAAGGAGACATCGGCCGGCGCCTCGTCGGGGATCTCGCGCTTGTTGCCGTAGAGGAACCAGGCGATCGCGACACCACAGGCCACTACGAGCACCGCGAGGATGCTGATCACGACGGCCGGCATCGGCGGATGCGCCTCGTGCGCCGTACCGACGACCGGCGCCAGCCAGTCGACGATCCAGTCGCCGATCAGCAGGACACCGCCGAGGACCGACAGGGCGGCCAGGACGATCAGCGGAACGGTCATCACCTTGGGCGACTCGTGCGGGTGTACGCCCTCGCGCCAGCGCTTCTCACCGAAGAAGGTCATCAGCATCAGCCGGGTCATGTAGAAACCGGTGACCCCCGCACCCAGGAGGGCGCACAGGCCGACGATCCAGTTGTCGGTGAGAGCGGTCTCGATGATCTTGTCCTTGGACCAGAAGCCCGAGAAGCCGGGGAAGCCGATGATCGCGAGATAGCCCATCGAGAAGGTCAGGAAGGTGACCGGCATCGAGGCACGCAGAGCGCCGTAGTGGCGCATGTTCACGTCGTCGTCGGTGCCGTGCATGACCGAACCGGCGCCGAGGAACATGTTGGCCTTGAAGAAGCCGTGCGTCAGCAGGTGGAAGATCGCGAAGGCATAGCCGGCGACACCGAGACCG
>JASLCW010000312.1 GCA_030151765.1 Marmoricola sp. | reverse complement strand
GCGTGGTGGTGGAGCGTCCGCGCCAGAAGGAGCACGGCGACTACGCCACCAATGTCGCGCTGCAGCTCGGCAAGAAGGCGGGACTCAATCCGCGGGACCTGGCGACCATGCTCGCCGCGGAGCTGACCGCCGACGCGGGCATCACCCAGGTCGACGTGGCCGGCCCCGGCTTCCTCAACATCACCGTCGCCGCCGATGCGCAGGGACGGGTCGCTGCGGACATCGTCGCCGCGGGTACGTCGTACGGCCGGTCGGAGACCTTCGCCGGCCAGAAGATCAACGTCGAGTTCATCTCCGCCAACCCGACCGGCCCGCTGCATCTGGGCCACACCCGGTGGGCGGTGCTCGGCGATGCGATCGCCCGGGTGCTGGCCGCTGCCGGCGCCGAGGTGACCCGGGAGTTCTACATCAACGACCGCGGCGTGCAGATGAATCACTTCGCAGACTCGCTGATCGCTGCCGCACTCGGTCAGCCCAAGCCCGAGGACGGCTACGCCGGCGGCTATATCGACGACCTCGCCAAGGCCGTCGGGGAGGCCAGTCCGGGGATCTACGATCTCCCCGCGGACGAGCGCCGGGCCGCCGTACGAGCGAAGGGCTACGAGATCCAGCTGCGCCTCCAGCAGGACTCCCTCGAGACCTTCAACACCCACTTCGACGTGTGGTTCTCCGAGCTGTCGCTGCACGAGTCCGGCTCGGTGCCGGAGACCCTCGCGAAGCTCAAGGAGCTCGGCCACGTCTTCGAGCAGGACGGCGCGCTCTGGATGCGCACCACCGACTTCGGCGACGACAAGGACCGGGTGCTGATCAAGTCCGACGGCGAACTCACCTACTTCGCCAGCGACACGGCGTACTACCTCAACAAGCGCTCGCGCGGCTTCGACGACTGCATCTACCTGCTCGGCGCCGACCACCACGGGTACGTCGGCCGGCTCCGGGCGATGGCGGCGTGTGTCGGTGACGACCCCGACAAGACGCTCGAGGTGCTGATCGGGCAGCTCGTGAAGATCATGAGCGGCGGCGTCGAGATGAAGCTCTCGAAGCGGGCCGGCACGATCGTCACCCTCGACGAGCTGGTCGAGGAGATCGGGGTCGACGCGCTGCGCTATTCGCTGGCGCGCTATCCCGCGGACTCCCCGCTGACCCTCGACGTCGCGGAGATCACCAAGGCCTCCAACGACAACCCGGTCTACTACGTGCAATACGCGCACGCCCGGACCTGCCGGATGCTCGCCAATGCCGCCGACCTCGGGATGTCTCTCCCCGGCGGCGACTTCGATCCGTCGCTCCTCGCCCACGAGCGGGACGGTGAGCTGCTGCGGGCGCTCGCCGAGTTCCCGCGGGTCGTGGCCAGTGCCGCCGAGCTGCGCGAGCCCCACCGGATCGCGCGCTATCTCGAGGACACCGCCTCGGTCTTCAACAAGTGGTACGACACCAAGGAGTGCCGGATGCTGCCGCAGGGTGACGAGCCGGTCGGCCCGGCGAACCTGGCCCGCATGGTCCTCGTCGTCGCGACGCAGAGCGTGCTCCGCAACGGCCTCGACCTGCTGGGCGTCGGCGCGCCGGAGCGTATGTGATGCGCGCCCACGAAGCGGGCTGGGACCACGCCGCCGTCTCCGTCCGCGGACCGGCGTGGCTGCGCGATCCCGCCGATGTCAACGCGCTGGTCCCGCAGCTGTGGTCGCACACCGCGCGCAAGGTCGACGGCGTACTGGAGATCGGCGGCATCCGCCTGACCGACCTGGTGGCCGAGCACGGCTCGCCGGCGTACGTCCTGGACGAGGCGGACTTCCGCGGCCGTGCCCGCGCCTTCCGCGATGCCTTCGCCGGCTACGACGTCTACTACGCCGGCAAGGCCTTCCTCTGTACGACGATCGCCCGCTGGATCGAGGAGGAGGGGCTCAACCTCGACGTGTGCTCTGCCGGCGAACTGGCCGTCGCCGAACGAGCCGGCTTCCCGATGGCGCGGGTCGGACTTCATGGCAACAACAAGTCGCTCGCCGAGCTCGAACATGCCGTCACCCTGGGCGTCGGCCGGATCGTCGTCGACTCCTTCCACGAGATCCAGCGGCTCGCCGAGGTGACCCGGCAGACCGGCCGCACCGCGCGGGTCATGGTGCGTGTCACCGCCGGTGTCGAGGCGCACACCCACGAGTACATCGCCACCGCCCACGAGGACCAGAAGTTCGGCTTCTCGATCAGCAGTGGCGATGCCTTCGACGCGATCCGGCAGATCCGGGACACCGAGGGCCTCGAACTCCTCGGCCTGCACTCCCACATCGGTTCGCAGATCTTCGACTCCGCCGGCTTCGAGGTGGCCGCCCGCCGAGTGCTCGCGTTGCACGCGCAGGTCGCCGACGAGCTCGGCTATGCCATGCCCGAGATGGACCTCGGTGGCGGCTTCGGCATCGCCTACACGACCCAGGACGACCCGTCGGATCCGGCGCAGCTGGCCACCGAGCTCACCAAGATCGTTACCGAGGAGTGCGGGGCGCGCGATCTCGTCGTACCCCGGCTCTCGATCGAGCCCGGACGCGCGATCGTCGGTCCGGCGATGTGCACGGTGTATGAAGTCGGCACCGTCAAGGCGGTCGAGCTCGACGGCGGCGCCGTACGCACCTATGTCTCGGTGGACGGCGGCATGAGCGACAACATCCGTACGGCGCTGTACGACGCCGACTACTCCGCCACGCTCGCCAGCCGTACGTCGGCCGACCCCGCCATGCTCGCCCGGGTCGTCGGAAAGCACTGTGAGGCAGGGGACATCGTCGTCAAGGACGAGTTCCTGCCCGGTGACCTCTGCCCGGGCGATCTGCTCGCCGTACCGGGCACCGGCGCCTACTGTCGCTCGATGGCGAGCAACTACAACCACGCCCTGCGTCCGCCCGTGATCGCGGTGCGCGACGGCGTCAGCCGGGTGATCGTCCGCAGGGAGACCGTGGACGACCTGCTCGCCACCGACGCCGGGATGGAATCATGAGCGTCGTGAAGACCGTGCCACAGGACCGTCCCATCCGCGTCGCCTTGCTCGGCTGCGGTGTCGTCGGCAGCCAGGTGGCCCGCCTCATCCTCGAGCAGTCCGAGGATCTCGCCGCCCGTGTGGGCGCGCCCGTCGAGCTTGCCGGCATCGCCGTACGACGCCTCGGCATGGCTCGTGACGCGGAGATCCCGGGGGAGCTCTTCACCACCGATGCCGAGTCCCTGGTCACCCGTGACGACATCGACATCGTGGTCGAGGTGATCGGCGGAATCGAGCCGGCCCGTCCGCTGATCCTGTCGGCGCTGGCCAGTGGCGCCGGTGTCGTCACCGCCAACAAGGCGCTCCTCGCCGAGGACGGTGCCACCCTCTTCGATGCCGCGCGCGAGCACGGCGTGGACCTCTATTACGAGGCCGCCGTGGCCGGTGCCATCCCGATCCTGCGGCCGCTGCGCGAATCCCTCTCCGGTGACCGGGTCACCCGGGTGATGGGCATCGTCAACGGCACCACCAACTACATCCTCGACAAGATGGACACCTCGGGTGCGGGCTTCTCCGAAGCGCTCGCCGAGGCCCAGCAGTTGGGCTATGCCGAGGCCGACCCGACGGCCGACGTCGAGGGCTTCGACGCTGCCGCGAAGGCCGCGATCCTGGCCAGTCTCGCCTTCCACACGCGCGTGACCGCCGCCGATGTCTACCGCGAGGGCATCGCCGAGGTCAGCGCCAGCGATGTCGCCTCGGCCCGCGAGATGGGCTGCGTGGTCAAGCTCCTCGCGATCTGCGCGATCGAGAACGGCCCCGACGGTGACGCCGTCTCCGCTCGCGTCCATCCGGCGATGATCCCCAGGAGCCACCCGCTGGCGAGCGTCCGCGAGGCCTACAACGCGGTCTTCGTGGAGAGCGAGGCCGCCGGCCAGCTGATGTTCTACGGCCCCGGCGCCGGCGGCTCACCCACGGCGAGCGCCGTGCTCGGTGACCTCGTCACCGTCGCGCGCAACCGGATCGCCGGTGCGCCCGGCCCCGCCGACTCGGCGTACGCCGGACTCCGGGTGCTGCCGATGGGGGAGACCCAGACCCGCTATCACGTGCAGATCGACGTGGACGACAAGGCCGGTGTGCTCGCGGCGGTGGCGACGGCCTTCGCCGAGCACGACGTGTCGATCCAGACGGTGCGACAGGAGGGCCGCGGCGACGACGCCCAGCTGGTCGTCGTCTCGCACACCGCCAGTGATGCCGATCTCGCCGCGACGGTGCAGGAGATCCGCACGATGGCGCAGGTACGCGACGTGTCTTCCGTGATGCGTGTCGAAGGGATGGAGTGACCCGCGATGTATGACCACCGGCAGTGGCGCGGCGTACTCGAGGAGTACGCCGACCGTCTCGACATCCCGGAGGGCACCCCGACGGTGACCCTGCGCGAGGGCGGCACTCCGCTGGTGCCCTCCTCCTGGCTGTCGGAGGTGACCGGCGGCGAGGTGTGGCTCAAGGTCGAGGGCAGCAACCCGACCGGCTCCTTCAAGGACCGCGGCATGACGGTGGCGCTCTCCGTCGCCGTCGGCCAGGGTGCCGAGGCCGTGGTGTGCGCCTCCACCGGCAACACCTCGGCGTCGATGGCCGCGTACGCCGCCCGCGCCGGCATCAAGCCCCTCGTGCTCGTGCCCCAGGGCAAGATCGCGGCCGGCAAGCTGGCGCAGGCGATCCTGCACGGTGCCCAGGTGATCATGGTCCGCGGCAACTTCGACGACTGCCTGCGGATCTCCCGCGGCCTCGCCGAGGAGTACCCGGTCGCGCTGGTCAACTCGGTCAACCCGATGCGCCTGCAGGGCCAGAAGACCGCTTCCTTCGAGATCGTCGAGTTCCTCGGCGACGCCCCCGACGTACACGTGCTGCCGACCGGCAATGCCGGCAACATCTCGGCGTACTGGCTGGGCTACACGGAGGACCACGCGGCCGGCAATTCCACCAAGCTTCCGGTGATGCGCGGCTGGCAGGCGGCCGGTGCGGCGCCGCTGGTGCAGGGCTCGCCGGTCTCCGACCCCGAGACGGTCGCCTCGGCGATCCGGATCGGCAACCCGGCCTCGTGGGATCTCGCGATGACGGCCGCGGACCGCTCCGGCGGCAAGTTCCGCTCGGTCACCGACGAGCAGATCCTGGCCGCGCAGCGCGATCTCGCCGCTCGCGAGGGCGTCTTCGTCGAGCCGGCCTCGGCCGCCGGAGTCGCCGGCCTGCTGCTCGAGGCCGACGAGGGCATCCGGTACGCCGGGGAGCGGATCGTCGTCACCGTGACCGGCCACGGCCTCAAGGACATCGACACCGCCCTGTCCACCTTCACCGACCTGGTGGACACGGTCGTCGACGCCGACCTGCATGCGGCGGCCCGGGCCGCGGGCCTGTAGACATCTCTCGATGACTGCCTTCACGGATCAGACCGTCACGGTCGAGGTGCCGGCCACCAGCGCCAACCTCGGCCCGGGCTTCGACTGTCTCGGCGTCGCGCTCGAGTTCCGCGATGTGCTGACCGCTCGCATCGCCCCGGCGACCACCGTCTCGGTCGAGGGTGAGGGCGCCGGCGAGGTGCCGCTCGACGAGAGTCATCTGGTCCTGCGCGCACTTCGCGCCGGCCTCGACCACCTGGGCGCCTCGCAGCCGGGGATCGAGCTGTGCTGCCGCAATGTGATCCCGCACAGTCGCGGTCTGGGCTCCTCGTCGGCCGCGATCGTCGGCGGTCTCGCGTTGGCCCGGGCGCTGGTTGACGTCGATGCCGGTGCGCCGGCGATGGACGACGAGGAATTCCTCACCGTCGCGAATGCCATCGAGGGCCATCCCGACAATGTCGCCCCGGCCGGTCTCGGCGGCTTCGTCGTCTCCGGGCAGGACCGCGCGCGTGTGTGGGGCGTCCGTGCAGGTATCGACCCGCGGATCGGCGCCCGCGTCTTCATCCCCTCCGAGGGCGTGGCGACCGCGCTCTCACGAGGCCTGCTCCCGCAGTCGATCTCGCACGCCGATGCCACCGCCAACACGGGCAGGGCGGCGCTGCTGGTGGCCGCCCTGGCGGGACGCCCGGAGAATCTCTTCCGGGCCACCGAGGACTTCCTGCACCAGAAGTACCGCGAATCGGCGATGCCGCACTCCTACGCGCTCGTCGAGCGGTTGCGCGCGATGGGCTGCCCGGCGGTGATCTCCGGTGCGGGCCCGACGGTGCTGACCTTCACCGGACCGGGACTGCCCGATGCCGCCGGATTCGCGCCGGCGGGCTGGCGTGAGCTGGAGTTGGCCATCGCGACCTCCGGCGTACGCGTGGTCTGAGCCGGCCCATCGCTCCGGGGGATCACATGGCATACCGGGGCATCACACATGAAGCATCGTGTGTGACGCCCCGGTTCCGATGGAGCACATGGGAAACCTGGGACCCAGGCCCCTAGGTCCACCGCAGGTGAGGCCGGTCACGTCGTAAGGCCTACCTCGCGGTAAGGTCGGGGCATTCCGGGAGTTCTTCTTCTGGCTCACCGCTCATCGGGCGTGTGACCTCCCGGTCCGGGACACCCCAGCCGGCGCGCATCGCGTTGGCCAGTGGAAGGAAACCATGACTGAGAACACCTCCGACGCGACCTTGATCGACCTGCCCAAGGACAGCGCGGCCAAGGACGGCGCAGCCAAGGCGGGGCAGCCCAAGAAGGGCGGCGGCCTCAGCACGATGCTGCTGCCCGAGCTGCGTCAGGTGGCCGGCGGCCTGGGCATCAAGACCGCGGGTCTGAAGAAGGCCGACCTGGTGGCCGCGATCAGGGCGGCGCGCTCGGATCGCCAGGGCGGCGACAAGCCGCAGCAGGCGGATCGGACGGAGCGGACCGAGCAGCCCCAGAGGTCCGCGAAGCAGGAGCGTCCGGCGGAAGCGGAGAAGACCGACCGGGCCGACCGGGCCGACCGGACCGACAAGCCGGACAAGGCCGAGAAGGCGGACAAGGCCGCCCAGTCCGCCCAGTCCGAGAAGCCGGAGAAGAACCAGAAGGGCCAGCAGGCTCGCGGCCAGGGCAACCAGGCCGACAAGCAGCGCCAGAGCCAGCAGAACCAGCAGAACCAGCAGAACCAGCAGAACCAGCAGAGCCAGCAGAGCCAGCAGAACAACCAGAACCAGCAGGCGCAGCAGAACCAGCAGGCCGACGGCGACGGCGAGGAGGGCGGCAGCCGCCGCAACCGCCGCCGGCGGGGCCGGGATCGCGCCACCAATCCCACGGGTACGCCGGGCACCCGCAATCGCAACGAGCCCGACCTCAACATCCTCGAGGACGACGTCCTGACCCCCTGCGCGGGCATCCTCGACGTACTCGACAACTACGCCTTCGTGCGCACCAGCGGCTATCTCTCCGGCCCCGAGGACGTCTACGTGGCGCTCTCGATGGTGCGCAAGTACGGTCTGCGTCGCGGTGACGCGATCATCGGCCAGGTCCGCCAGCCCCGGGAGGGCGAGCGACGCGAGAAGTTCAACCCCCTGGTCAAGATCGACGCGGTGAACGGCGCCGACCCGGAGACGGCACAGGAGCGGGTCGAGTTCGAGAAGCTCACCCCGCTCTACCCGGCCGAGCGGCTCCGCCTCGAGACCACGCCGGCCAACATGGTCGGCCGGGTCATCGACATCGTCGCGCCGATCGGCAAAGGCCAGCGCGGCCTGATCGTCTCGCCCGCCAAGGCCGGCAAGACCATGATCCTGCAGTCCATCGCGAGCTCGATCGCCGCGAACAACCCCGAGTGCCATCTGATGGTCGTCCTCGTCGACGAGCGTCCCGAGGAGGTCACCGACTTCGAGCGGTCGGTCAAGGGCGAGGTGATCAGCTCCACCTTCGACCGCCCGGCCACCGACCACACGACCGTCGCCG
>JASLCW010000283.1 GCA_030151765.1 Marmoricola sp. | reverse complement strand
GCATCGGCGTACCGGCCTCGAGACCCATGTAGGCAAGGGCCTTCTCGGCGGCGATGCGGTCCTGCTCGTCCTCGAAGTCCTCGGGGGCGGGGACGTTGGCGCCCAGCGCGACGCCCTGGCCCGGGTTGGTTCCCCAGGTGACGAAGGGCGTCATCGTCGCGGCGTCGAGGACGATCTCCTTGTCGAAGGTGGCGTCGTCATCGGTGCGCAGGCTCTTCCAGTGCGCGACAGCGGCCTCCCACTCGGCACCCTTCGGCGCCTCGGGCTTGCCCTCGATGTAGTCGAAGGTGGTCTGGTCGGGCGCGATCAGGCCGGCCTTGGCACCCCACTCGATGCTCATGTTGCACACGGTCATCCGGCCCTCCATCGAGAGCTCCTCGATGGCCTGGCCGCGGTACTCGACGATGTAGCCCTGGCCGCCGCCGGTGCCGGTGTGCGCGATCAGCGTGAGCACGAGGTCCTTGGCGGTGACACCGTCGGGCAGGCTGCCGTTGACGGTGACCGCCATCATCTTCGGCTTCGCCTGCGGCAGCGTCTGGGTGGCGAGCACGTGCTCGACCTCGGAGGTGCCGATGCCGAAGGCGATCGCACCGAAGGCGCCGTGCGTGCTCGTGTGCGAGTCGCCGCACACGATCGTCATGCCCGGCTGGGTCAGGCCGAGCTGCGGTCCGACCACGTGCACGATGCCCTGCTCGATGTCACCGAGCGGGTGCAGCCGCACGCCGAACTCCTCGGCGTTCTTGCGCAGGGTGTCCACCTGCGTCTTGCTGACCGGGTCCGCGATCGGCTTGTCCCAGTCGATCGTCGGGACATTGTGGTCCTCGGTCGCCAGCGTCAGGTCGGGGCGGCGCACCTTGCGCCCGGCAAGGCGGAGACCGTCGAAGGCCTGCGGCGAGGTCACCTCGTGGATCAGGTGAAGGTCGATGTAGAGGAGATCCGGTTCTCCCGCCGCGCTCCGCACGACATGCTCGTCCCAGACCTTCTCCGCCAGCGTCTTGCCCACGTCTCTCCTCCGCCACGTTCTTCGCGAGTCGCCGCCCTGTGTGGACGACGTCTCACACCCTACCCCTTGCATCCCAATCAATGAGACGGCAGTATTGGCATATGGACAACTCCAGCGGCGTCGGCGTACTCGACAAGGCAGCTCTCGTGCTCACCGCACTCGAGTCCGGACCGGCGACCCTGGCCGGACTCGTGGCCGGCACCGGCCTCGCCCGGCCGACCGCGCACCGGCTCGCCGTCGCCCTCGAGCACCACCGTCTGGTGGCGCGCGACATGCAGGGACGCTTCATGCTCGGGCCGCGTCTCGCCGAGTTGTCCGCCGCCGCCGGTGAGGACCGACTGCTCGCCGCCGCCGGACCGGTCCTGGCCCGGCTCCGCGACATCACCGGCGAGTCCGCCCAGTTGTGGCGCCGCCAGGGCGACTACCGCGTCTGCGTCGCCGCCGCCGAACGCCCCTCCGGCCTGCGCGACACCATCCCGGTCGGCTCGCAACTGACCATGCGTGCCGGTTCCGCCGCGCAGGTACTGCTGGCCTGGGAGGACCCGGACCGGATGCACCGCGGCCTGCAGAATGCCGCCTTCTCCGCGACCGCCCTCGCCGGGATCCGCCGCCGCGGCTGGGCTCAGTCGATCAGCGAGCGCGAGCAAGGCGTCGCCTCGGTGTCCGCGCCGGTCCGCTCCCCCAGCGGCAAGATCATCGCCGCCGTCTCCGTCTCCGGCCCCCTCGAACGACTCACCCGCCAGCCGGGGCGCATGCACGCCCCCGCCGTCCTGGCCGCCGCCGAGCGGCTCTCCGAGTCGCTGCGCCGCGCCGCCGCGGAGTAGTCACGTCCGTCACAGGTTTCCCATGTGATCCATCGAAGTTGGTGCTGCACACACGATGCATCGCAGGTGATGCACCAGCTTGTTGTGTGATGTTCGCAGCGTGATCGGCGAGAGTGCCTATCGACCATCGCTGACTTCGCCAGCTGATGATCTCGGTTGGTCACATGGGAAACCTGAGGCCAGTGTGACTCGTAGCCGCGAGCCGGGAGCAAACCGCAACCGAGCGGCGGCCTGCCCCCGTCGCTGCCGCTTTGACCGGTGACCGGAAGACCAGGGCGACCCGCCAGCCGCGCGTAACCGAGAGCAGCCCCGTGCGCCCGGAATACCCGAACCAGATGCAGCCTCAGAAGAGCGCGTCCTGCTCCAGCTCCAGGAGTGTCTGCTTGCGCTCGACTCCCCCGGCGTAACCCGTGAGCGAGCCGTCCGCACCGATCACCCGGTGACACGGAATCACGATGGGAATCGGATTGCTGCCATTGGCCAGGCCGACCGCCCGGGAGGCCGCGTTGGTCTTGCCGAGTCGCCGTGCGATCTCGCCGTACGACGCGGTCTCGCCGTACTCGATCTTCTGCAGTTGGTCCCAGACCTGCTGCTGGAAGCCGGAACCGCGCGGCGCCAGCGGGAGTTCGAAGGCACGCAGATCACGGGCGAAATAGGCCCGCAACTGTGCGACCGCCTCGCGAAGCAGCGGGTCGTCGTCCGTGCGCTCGCCGATGGGGCGGCCGTCGGTCAGCCCGCGGAAGGGACTGAACTCGATCGCGATGATCGCATCGTGGTCGGCGACGATGCGCAACTCGCCGATCGGCGAATCCGTCGTCGTCCACATGCTCGTTTCCTCCAGTGTCGTGGTCACTTTATGCCTCCTTGGTGATGGGTGCGGCCCAGAGGTGCATCAGTCCGTAGGACCGCCAGGGCCGCCATTGCTCAGGATCGACCGGCCCCGCGCGCAGGACGCCGAGATCGGTTGAGAGGAAGACGTCGGGGTCGCCGAGCGCGCGCATCGCGATGTAGTCCGCCGTCCACGGCCCGATGCCCGGTACGGCGAGCAGCGCGGTCCGTACGTCGGCACGATCGGCACTGCGATCGAGCACCACCTCGCCGTCGTCGATCGCTGCCATCAGCGCAGCCAGTGCCCGCCCGCGGGCACGCGGCATCGCGATCGACTCCGGATCGATCTCGCGCAAGGCGGCCGCCGTCGGGAAGACCCGGTCGACGACGCCGGGGTGCTCCAGTCCGAGGTCGGTGCCGAGTGCGCCGACGAGGCGGCCGGCGAGGGTGCGCGCGCCGGCGACGCTCACCTGCTGGCCGAGCACCGCCCGGCACGCCACCTCGACACCGTCGACATGTCCGGGGACACGGAGTCCCGGGTGAGCGGCGACGCTCGGCGCGAGCGCGGGATCGGCGCCGAGAACGGTGTCGACGGCGATCGGGTCCGCGTCCGCGTCGAGCATCCGGCGGGTGCGCTCCACCGCCGGCGCGAGATCGCGGGCATCGGCGAGCGTGAACGTGGTCGGCACCTGACCCGCGGGGCGATTCGTGAGTTGGGCACGCACCACCCCGACTCCGTGCGGCAGCAGCAGCGTGCGTTCATAGACACCGTCGGCGATCGACTCGACACGGGGAATCGCCCGCAGGGCGAGGAAGTCGAGGAGCGCTTCACCGTCGAAGGGTTCACGTACGGCGATCCGTGCGGCGATGCTTCCCGCGGCTCCCGTCGTACGACGTCCGCGTAGCTTGGTGGGCGTCGAGTCGTAGACCTCGCGGACCGTGTCGTTGAACTGGCGGATGCTGGAGAAGCCGGCCGCGAAGGCGATGTCGGCGAAGGAGAGCTGCGAGGTCTCGATCAGCACGCGTGCGGCCTGTGCCCGGCGCGATCGGGCCAGCGCGAGCGGCCCGGCGCCGAAGGTCTGCGTCAGCAGGCGATTGAGCTGCCGTTCCGAGTAGCCGAGCCGCGTAGCGAGACCCGTGACACCGTCGCGTTCGATCGTCCCGTCGGCGATCAGCCGCATCGCGCGGCCGGCGAGGTCGGCGGCGAGATCCCACTCGGGCGAGCCCGGCGTGGCATCGGGCAGGCAACGCTTGCAGGCGCGGTAGCCGGCCTGCTGCGCCGCCGCGGCGCTCGGATGGAAGCTGACATTGGCGCGCTTGGGCGTGATCGCCGGACAGCTCGGCCGGCAATAGATGCCGGTGGTGCGGACAGCCACGTAGAAGACCCCGTCGAAGCGACGGTCGCGACCGCGAAGCACGCGGTAGCACGCGTTTGCGTCGGTGTGGTCGAAGCGGCTCATGCCTCGATCCTGCCTGCTGCCCGGTCCGCTTTCTAGCGGAAATCAGACACGACCGTCCTCAGCCGCCGATGCCGTTCACGCTGGTGGCGAAGAGCGCGATGCAGGCACCGGCACCGATCACCACGAGCGCGGCGTACCCGATCAACAGACCAAGGCCGAATTTCACGGTCCGGCTCGGGAAGAGCAGCCCGATCGGGGCTACGAAGCCGATCAGCGCGACGATCGTCGCGGCGCCGGCATCGGCGCGGCCCACCAGGCCGGTGAGCACGCCGATCACCAGCAGATAGGGCACCGCGAGCCCGATCCCGACCCAGAGTTTCCAGGTCTCCTTCTCCGGAGGCGGTCCGCCCGAGACCGGGGGCATCGCCGGGTACGACGGCGGCGGAGGCGGTGGGCCGGGCGGCGGCTTGTCAGACACCGAGGTGACCTCCCCCGAAGGCGACGACCGTGCCGGCGATTCCGCACACGATGAGAATCGCAAGATAGAGCAAGACGATCCTCGTGTCACCCAGCTTGCAGCGCGAGCGCAGCAGTCCCGCGCGACGTGCGCGCAGGTAGCCGGCGAATCCGATCCCGGCGAAGACCGCGACCGCGACCGGGCCGGCGAGCCACGAGATCAGCGCGATCGTCGCGAAGACACACAGCCGCAGCGGATCGAAGACCTCGGTCTCCACGCGTTGCGGCTGGACGATGCGCGGGTCAGTCATGGGACACCTCCGTCAACGGCAGGCCGATGCTGGTGCTGATCCTGGTGGCGGACAGGGGCGCCCAGGCCTGTACGGCGCAGAAGGGCGCGCACTGGTGCCCTCCGGACCCGTCCTCGCGATCGGCGTTCACGGTGGCCACATGCACACAGCACTGCGTGAGCCGCTCCTCGATCATCGTGTTCATGTCCATGAAGGGCTTCACGGTGACGCGCAGCACCCGCTCCCCGAGCATCGCGCGCAGGCGCTTGCGCTGCCCCGGCACCTTGCCCGCGACCAGGGCCGTGAGCGTGCCGATGCCGAGATCGCAGTTCGTGCAGATGTCCCGCCAGATGCTGCTCATCGACGGATGCGAGAGCGAGGACTGCTCGCTGAGCAGATCCAGCAGCGATTGTCGTACGACGCCCTTCAGCGCCTCCGGCAGCGCATCGTCGGCGATCCGGTTCGCGAGTACGTCGGGCTCGAGGTCGAGCCATTGCTTGAGCCGGTCGTGCCCGACGAGCGTGGTCAGCGAACGCCAGCTGCCCGAGTCGTCACGCAGCAGGTAGCCGACGGAGCAGCAGTGCGGGTGACTGCAGGGCAAGGCGGTCAGGTCCCGCCAGGTCACCTCACCCGCGGTCTGCTCCTCGAGCCGCGCGAGTACGCCGGTGTGCGTCAGCCGGTCGAGCGGATCGATGCCGCTGTTGCGTCCCGAGCCGAAGACGGGCTGGATCGTCACACCACCGACGTACGGCGTGTCCAGCGCCCGCTTGACCACGAAACCGATCTCGTCGTCGTTGACACCGAGCATCGCAGTCATCGTCAGGGTGGTGAAGATGCCGTTCGCGGACAGGCGCTCGACAGCCTGCTCCTTGAAGCGCCGGATGTCCGCGCCGCGATGGAAGGTGGACGCCTCGGCGGATTCGCCGTCGTACTGCAGATAGACCTCGACACGCGCGCGATGACGCGTCAGCAGGCCCAGCAGCTCGTCGTCCTGGGCGATCTGGAGTCCGTTGGTGTTGACCAGCACGCGCACGATCGGCCGCTCGGCGACGGCGTCGAGGAGTTCGGCGAGCCAGGGGTACAGCGTCGGCTCGCCACCGGAGAGCATCAGGACGTCGATGCGGCCGTTCTCCCTGGAGAGCCGGGTGTCGATGCTCGCCAGTACGTCGGCGAGCGGGACCACCGAAGCCAGCGAAGGCGCCGAGGCCGCGAAACAGGTCGGGCATTTGAGATTGCAGTGGTCGAGCAGGTCCTCGAGCAGGATGCAGGTGTGCTGCGTCTGCGTCTCGGGCAGGCCGTCGAGATAGGCGGCGGGGACGGGTGCGAAATTGCCGGGGCGGTCGGGAGTGTGCACCTTCGTCGGCGCCGTCCACTGCTCCAGGTAGCGCAGGATCTCCGGCGACTCGTCGTACAGGGTGCGGACCAGTCCGTGATCGGGGCAGCCGCGCTCCAGCCAGACCCGGTCCTCGCGGATCGCGAGGTGCCCGGAGAGCCGGCGTACCTCGGCGAGCGGCCGCTGCGGGTCCTCCTCGTGGCACAAGGGACAGAAGGCATTGACGTAACGGTGGATGCGGTCCTCCCGCAGGGGCATCCCCGGTCCGCGCCCGGTCATGAGGCCACCTCCACTGGTGTCGGTTCGGTCCCGGTCCGGGAGAAGAGCCCGTCGAAGGCACCCTTGCGCCACTGCAGCGCGATCCTGATCGCGAGCAGCGGAATCGTGACGGCGAGCACGAGTTGCGGCCTGGTCAGACCGTGCCAGGCGACCTCGTTGCCCCGCACGAATTCCACGAGGAAGCGGAAGACGGCGTACGCCGCGACGTACAGCGTCAGCGTCTCACCCGGAGCGATCGCCCGATGCCTGATCCAGAACCACAGCAGGCAGAAGGCGGCGAGCTGGAAGGCGATCTCGTAGAGGAAGGACGGATGCAGCGGTACGCCGGCCGGAGCGTCGACGCGCGCCGCGGCCGCCGGGCTCAGCGTGATCCCCCATCCGTGGCCGGTCGGGGTCCCGGGCTTCTCGGTGAGGAAGCAGCCGATCCGGCCGACGGCCATGCCGAGTGCCACCGCCGGCGCGAAGAGGTCGCCGGTGCGGAGCTTGTAGCCGCACAGCCTCTTCGCGACGTGCACCCCGAGCCAGGCACCGAAGAGCCCGCCCAGGATGCTGCGATTGCCGTAGAGCCACTGCTCGGTGATGCTCGCGTTGTCGCGCAGGTCGATGTGCTGCATCCACGTTCCGAGGCGCATGAAGATCGCACCACCGACGAGGGCTCCCGCCACGACGGCGAAGAGGCGTTCGTCCGTATTCCCCCGACGCCGTGCCTCGACGACGAAGACGACCGCGGCAGCGAGCACGCCGAGACCGACGAACAACCCGTGGGCGTCGAAGGGCCCGATCCGCACGATCATGCAAGCAGGATGTCAGCCATCGGTCCCGAGTGGGTACCGGACACCCATGACTGTCGGAAATGCCCAGGGCTGGTTGCAGATCGGCGAGCTCCTGGTCGCCTTCGCGCTCGCGTCGGTGATCGGAATCGAGCGCCAGGTCCGCGGCAAGAGCGCTGGACTGCGGACCCAGGCGATCGTGGGGACCGCATCGGCCCTCTTCCTCATCGTGGGCAAGTACGGCTTCAACGACGTCCTCGCCGACGGCCGCGTCGTGCTCGATCCCTCGCGTGTGGCGGCTCAGATCGTCTCGGGCATCGGCTTCCTGGGTGTCGTCACCATGACCTTGCGCGGTCGCGGTACGACGTCGGCGGCATCAATCCTCGGCGGCATCGACGGTGTGGAGCGGATCGACGCCGGGGACGACGAAGACGATTGAGATCAGTTCTCGGCAAGCGCGGCGATGGAGGCACGCGTCTTGAGGAGCACCCCGATCTCGTCCGCGCCCATCAGCGCAGACCGTGCCTGCTCGATCTCCCGATCGATCTGCCGGAGCCGCAGCGCGATCGCCTGTTCGAACTCCGTCATCCTGCTGAAGGTCGGCCCGAAGTGCCAGTCCTCCATACCCCCACCCTGCCTTTCGCGGCATCGGTGCGCACCCGCCGCCTTGGCACTCTGACCTACGAATTCCTTCCTGACAACGGAAATCGCGGTCTTCACACCAGATTTCACCCCGTTCCGGGGGCGAAATCCGGACGTATCAGGATGAGGCGGGCGGGCCCACCAGCAGCGCGATGCCGGTGAGTGCGGCGACCGCGACCAGGCCGACGAGCAGACCGCGCACCGGGGCGACGAGCAGCCACCGCACGATGCCGTCGACACGGCCGAGGTCGGAATCGTCCGCCGCGTCGCGGAGTCGCCAGGCCTCCCCCGCCCAGCCTCGGCGTACGGCGAGCAGCTCGACGATCAGGGTCACGAAGGGCGGGACGGCGGCCACCAGGGCGACCACTCCCCGGCGTGCCGTCCATCGCTGATCCACCCAGACCACGACGGTGGTCACGACGTATCCGATGAAGACGATGCCGTGGATCATCCCGAAGATCCGCACCCCGAGGTCCGTCGTCTCCGTCACGTACTTGAGGAACATGCCGATCAGGAGCAGCGCCCAGGTGATCGCCTCGGCGATCGCGACGCGGCGGAAGAGGGACAGCGGCCGGGACAGGATGGTCACGGGCTCGAAGCGTACCGATCGGCCCAAGGATGCAGGAAAGGACTCGGATTGACTCCTCTCAACGGTGCCGACGCGAGCGGAGCGCCCGGGGTCGCCGGTCAGGGTCGGCCTCGATCCGGCGGCCCCGGGTGCGGTCGGCCAAGGCGGCCGCGATCATCCCGCCGCCCACGAGGACGACCAGGATGACCACGAGAACGATCTGCGAAGTAGTCATACGCGGCCGGTACCCACTTGCGACGCCCGCACGAGCGGGTTTGCGTCCGCACACGGCGGGTACGCCGGATGCCACCAGCCCCGTCCCATGAGGAGGCACACCATGCCCGGCAGCAAGAAGCCCGGACCGTCCGTCAAGGACGACACCACCTATGAGAAGTTGCGGGACGAGGGCGCCAGCAAGGAGAAGGCCGCCCGCATCGCCAATGCCGCCGCGAGCAGCTCACGCAGTTCGGTCGGCCGCAAGGGCGGCAAGGCGGGAAGCTACGAGGACTGGAGCAAGGACGACCTGGTCGAACGTGCTCGCGAGATCGGGATCGACGGCCGCTCGACCATGAACAAGTCCCAGCTCATCGAGGCCCTGCGCAATCACTGACGGGCGTCGGCCATCAGGGTGGAGATCGAGTCGCGGGCACGGTCGGCCATCGCCGCGAACGGCCCGAGCGTCCACTGCGCGGGCGTCGAGCCTGCCGTTGTGGGGTGAGGGTGCGTCGGCCCCATCTTCTCGGCCGCCTCGAGCAGGGTGCCCATCCGCTTGCGGACGCTCTCCTCGGTCGCATCGACGACGGCGGTGAACTCCTGGCTCTCCTCCGCCTGGGCGTGCTCCTCGACCGACAGCTCGAAGTCGGCGAGCACGGACATGAACTCCGGGGAGCCGACCTGCATCTTCTCCAGGCGGGCCAGCACTTCATTGGCCTCGCTCTCCTCGGCATTGCGGGCGTCCGCGACCGGTCCGCCGACGGTACGGCGCGTCACCGGGCGGAGAACCATCTCCTCGGCAGTCTCATGGACCGCGAGTAGCGCGCGCAGTTCGTCGAAGGCCTTCGACTTGACCTCGGTATCGACGCCTTCCTTGACCGTGGCGAAGAGTTGACGGATTCGGGCGTGCTGCTCGAGCAGCACCCGGATCACGTCTCCTTCCGGCAGGGCGTTGGCGAAGGCGATTTCATGGGCTTCTTCCGACATGGCAACCCTCCTGGTCGTCGGTCTGCGGTTCATCGTTGATCCCGGCGGTACCCCCGGACGCCGGCCGGAAACACGGCGCGGCACCGATTGCGCTCCGGCCGGGTGGGTACCTGCGCGATGTGCACACCCAGCAAGCCCGGCCGGCGATCTCCCGCACCCTCGAGATCGCCGGTTGGAGCCTTGCCGGCTTCGGCTTCTGGGTGGTCACGCTCTCCTCACCCACACTCCCCGAGGTCTTCTGCGCCGCAGCCGCCGCGCTCCCATGCGCCGTCCTCGCACGTGTCATGCGCACGACCCTCGGTGACGCCTGGATCGTGCCGACCCGGCGCTGGGCACTGCTACCCGTCGTCGTCCTTCTCCGGGCGATCGCGGAGACCGGGCCGATCATGAGGGCGAGCCTGCAACAGCGGCGCGGGCGGATGCGCCGGCGGGAGCTTCCCCCTGGCCCGGACGGACCGAGCGCCTCCCGCGCCGCCCTGCTGATGCTGTGCTCGAGCGCGACTCCCGGGCGCATCGTCGTACACGTGGACGACGGGCTGCGTCGTTTCGTCCTCCACGAACTCCTCTCCGGGGGCGACCGAATCGAGGAGGTGCTCACGGATGGGAATGCTTCTCACCGCTGAACTGGTGCTCGTCGGCATCGGCCTCCCGACTGCCCTGTGGATGGTCAGCCGGGGCGGCGCCCTCGACCGGCTCGTCGGACTCGAGGTGATCTCCATCCAGGGAACGCTGGCGCTGCTGATCTTCAGCGAGCTCGCCGCACAGCCGTCGTACCTGATCGTGCCGACGATCGCGGCCGTGCTCGCCTTCGCGGGCACCCTCATGTTCACCCGACTACTGGCGCCCCGACCGTGATGGTCCAGCACCTCCTCGCCGTCGGCTTCTGCCTTGCCGGCGTGGTTGTCGTCGTCGCGTGCTCCCTGCTCGCATTACGCATGCGCAGACCGCTCGACCGACTGCACCTGCTGGCACCGATGACGACGGTCGGGGCGCCCCTCGTGACGATCGGGCTCGCCGTCAACGAGGGCTGGACATTGCCGGGCGCCCAGATCGTCGTCACCGGCCTGCTCGTCAGCCTGACCGGCCCCGCCATGGCATCCGCTACAGGACGGGTGATCGCCATGCAGGAAGGAACGGTGCCTCGGGAGACGCCCGAATGAGCGTGCTGCTGGCACTCTCGCTCCTCCTTCCCGCGATCGCGGCAACAGCGGTCGTGACCATGAGCGATCCCGAACGACTGGCGGTCACCCTCTCCGCCTTCGGCATGCTCCTGTGCCTGCTCTTCCTCGTCCTCCACGCGCCCGACGTCGCGCTCTCCGAGCTCGGCATCGGCAGTGCGATCGTGCCTCTGATGGTGATGCTGACGATCCGAACGATCGACAAGGACCGGAAGCAGCGACGCGACGAGGACGAGTCATGACTCGTTCCGCGCGGATGGTGCTCTTCGTCGTCGGAGGCGGGGCGCTCGCCGCCGTCTTCGTGCTCGGTGTCCTCGACCTGCCGGGCTTCGGAGGCAGCGATCACCCCTACCGCGACCTGGCCGTGACTGCCGCGGTCGGCCATCACACCGCCAATGTCGTGGGAGCGGTGAACTTCGACCAGCGCGCCATCGACACCTTCGGTGAGGAGACCATCCTGATCGCGTCCACCCTGGGGGCCGTGTCGTTGCTGCGACCCTCCCGGGACGAGACCGTACGACGGCCGCCCGATCTCGGTCACACCCTCGAGAGCACCCGGCTGGTCGGATATCTGCTGCTGCCCCTGACCCTGGTGCTCGGCGCGGACGTCGTCGCGCACGGTGCGATCACACCGGGTGGCGGCTTCCAGGGCGGTGTCGTGCTCGCGACCGGACTGCATCTCCTCTACGTCACGGGCAGCTATCCGGCCCTGGACCGGCTCCGGCCGCTGCTGCCCTTCCGGGCCGCGGAGGCATCCGGCGCCGCCGCCTTCGGCATCATCGGCGCACTGGGACTCATGGGCACGGGCGCCTTCCTCGGCAACACCCTGCCGTACGGCGCCTTCGGCCAGATCTTCTCCTCCGGGACGGTGCAGGTGCTCAACCTGATCGTGGGCCTCGAGGTCCTCGGGAGCATGGTCGTCCTGATCGCCGCCTTCTTCGAGCAGGAGATCAGCGTGCGCAAGGACGGCGCCACGTGAGCTGTCTCGCCTATCTGGTCGCTGGCTATCTCGTCTTCCTCGGGTGCTGGGGAATCGTCCGCAGCCACCATCTCGTCCATGCGGTCGTCTGCCTGTCGATCATGCAGTCCGGGACCTACGTGCTGCTGCTGGCGGTGGGCTACCAGCACTCCGCCACCGCACCGGTGTTCGGGTCGACCACGACGCCCAATCGCCACGTCGTCGATCCCGTCGTACAGGCCATGACCCTGACCGACATCGTCGTGTCGGCGACCGTGACCGCCCTGCTCCTGGCCCTGTCCGTGCAGATCAACAAGCGTCACGGAAGCGTCGATCCCGACGAGCTCGTCGCCCTGCGCGGCTGATCGCGATGGCCGAACCGTGGATGCCGCTGCTGGTGGCGGTGCCTGCGACGGTCGCCTGCATCCTGGCGCTGCTGGACCGCGCCCTGCCACGACGGGTCGTGGACAGCATCGCGCTGGCCACCGCCCTCACCGTCACCGTAGGAAGCATCGCGCTGCTGTCCCGGACCGGCGACGGGCGGAGCCCGACCTGGCTCGGGGGTTGGCGTCCGCACCATGGCCTCGGCGTCGGGATCGCCTTCCTGGCCGATCCGCTGAGCGCCGGACTCTGCGTGCTGATCGGCGTCCTCGCCACGTGCGCCCTGCTCTACTCGAGGCAGTACGTCGCATCCGGACCGACGCACTTCCACGCGCTGATGCTCTTCTTCGTCGCGGGCATGGTCGGCTTCGTCCTCTCCGCCGATCTCTTCGACATGATCGTCTTCTTCGAGTTGATGGGAGCGGCGGCCTATGCCTTGACCGGCCTCCACATCGAGGACGAGACCGCCGTCGAGGGCGGTCTCAACTTCGGCCTGGTCAACTCGCTCGGCGCCTACCTGTCGCTGACCGGCCTCGCCCTGCTCTACGCACGCACGGGTCAACTCGGCCTCGCCCAGCTCGGGCGCCT
This sequence comes from Marmoricola sp., assembly GCA_030151765.1. Taxonomy (GTDB): domain Bacteria; phylum Actinomycetota; class Actinomycetes; order Propionibacteriales; family Nocardioidaceae; genus Marmoricola. The sequence continues at coordinate 7,424 of JASLCW010000283.1, read as the reverse complement.
GCTCCCCGAGCACTGCGTCGATGGCCTGGTCGTGGCCGCCTTCGTGCTCGTGCTCGCCGGTTTCCTCGTCAAGGGGGCGCTCGTCCCCTTCCACTTCTGGCTCGCGGAAGCGCATGCGGTCGCGCCCGCGCCGGCGTGCGTCATGTTCTCGGGAGTGATGGTCGAATTGGGGCTCTACGGCACGGCCCGGATCTCGCTGACCGTCTTCGGCGGCGTCGTACCCCTCGCGACGATGCGTACGGTCTTCCTGGTTCTCGGCGTCGCCACGGCACTGCTGGGAGCGGTGATGTGCCTGGGACAGCGACATCTCAAGCGACTCCTCGCCTTCTCGACGATCGCCCACACCGGTCTCTTCACCATCGGCCTCGCTGCCTTCCGAGGCGATGCACTCGCAGGAGTGGTCCTCTACGTGGCCGGGCATGCTGCCGTGAAGTCGGCGCTCTTCCTGCTCGCCGGCGTACTCCTCGATCGCCACGACAGCGTCGACGAGGGCGAGCTCCGTGGCGCGGGCCGGGGTCGCTGGGTCGAGGCAGGCCTGTTCACCGCGGCCGCCATAGGGCTAGCGGGGATGCCGCCCTTCGGAACCGCGCTCGGCAAGGCGATCGCCGAGGAGGGGGCGGCAAACGCGGGCTGGCCGTGGATCCCGGTCCTCTTCGCACTCGTCTCCGCCCTCACCGCCGGCGCGGTGCTCCGCTTCGGCGCGCACACCTATCTGGGTATCGGCGACCGGCGCGAGCCCGAGGATCCTGACGAGGCCCCCGACGACGAGGAGGGCGAGGCCGGCACTCCCCGTCGTACGCCGGCCACCATGGCTGCGGCCATCGGGATCCTGATGGCCGGGGGGATCGCGACGGGCGTACTCCCGGGGCTGCCGTCCTACGCGAGCGCCGCCGCCCAGCGACTGCTCGAGGCGGAGGGCTATGCCCGCCGACTTCTCGACGGCACCGGCCCGATTGCGCTACGCGACGACCCCGCGGTCGCCTGGAGCTCGTCCGGTCTCGTCCTGAGCATCGTCACGGTCCTGACGGCGGTCGCGGTCGCTGCCGCCGGACTCTGGCAGACCCGACTGCCCTGGCTGCGGCTCGGTCACCCGGTCATGCAGCGACTGCACCGGCTTCACACCGGCCACATCGGCGACTATGTCGCGTGGCTCTGCGCAGGCCTGGCCCTGCTGGCCGTCATCGTCGGCGTACCGCTTCTCGGACGCTGAGGTCGTCAGTCCTCGTCGGTCTCGAGCCGCCCGGACGGATCCTCGAGGTGCGCCCGGACGAACCAGTGGAAGAGCTCGAGCTTCTCGGTCTGCCCGATCAGCATGTCCTGGGTGACGAGATCCAGCTTGTCGAGCTCGTCGATCGCGTGGCGATGCGCCTCGATGATGCCGCGGTAGAAGCGGTCCAGGGCGGCGAGGTGGTCCTGCGTGCACGCGCGGCCGACCTCGTAGTCCTGGTCCAGCGCGCGGGCCAGCTCGATCGGCGTTCCCTGCGGCGATCCACCCAGAGTGGCGATGCGCTCGGCGAGATCGTCCGCCATCGCGCGTACGTCGTCCACCTGCGGGTCGATCATCTCGTGTACGGCGATGAACTGGGGACCGACCACATTCCAGTGGACGTGCTTGAGCGTGAGATGCAGGCCATTGCAGGCATGGAGCCTCTCCTGCAGCAGGCCGATCACCTGCCGGGCGTCGTTCTCGTCCATCCCGGGTGTCGTGTACCCGATCTTCGGCGGGGTCGGAGTAGGAATCGTCATGGTCCGCCTGTACCCATCGGCTGCCGTCTCATGCGACCTTGTCGCCCCCTTCGGGAGGGTGCTTAGCTTCAGGCGTGGACCAGACCCCCGAGGACACCGCCGCCGCCCGAGCAGCGGAGGCGCCCGAGGTGAGCCTGGACGGCTCCGTCTCTCTCGGCGCCACCGCGGCCTTCGCGGAGATGGTCCTCGAAGTGCACACCGAGGGGAGCGTCGACGAGACGGTCGAACGCATCCTCACCTTCGCCCTGTCCGCACTCCAATGCCAGTACGCCGGCGTGAGCATGCGTCGCGGGAAGTCGATCGAGTCGGTGGCGACGACGGACCCGTTGGTCGTCGGACTGGAAGAGATCCAGAACCGGCTCGGTGAAGGGCCGGACCTGGACCTCGTCTCCGACCGCCTCGGCGTCCTGGTAACCGACACGAAGACGGAGACACGCTGGCCTGATTGGAGCAAACAGGCCGCCGAGCTCGGCGTCCGGAGCATGCTCGGCGCGCGCCTGTACACACCGACCCGGGTGGTCGGCACCCTCAACCTCTACGACACCCGCCCGGATCACTTCGACCTCGACGACCAGGCCGTCGCCCAGGTGATGGCACGTCACGCGGCGGCGGCGCTCAGCCGGGCACACAAGACGGAGAACCTGTGGCATGCGATCGACGCGCGCAAGCGGATCGGGCAGGCCCAGGGCATTCTGATGGAGCGCTACGGGCTCACCGAGGACCAGGCCTTCCAGGTGCTGATGCGCTATTCCCAGAGCAACAACGTCAAGCTGCGCGAGGTGGCGGAGGAGCTCATCACCACCCGCTCACTCCCCGGGGACAGCTGAGCCCTCCCGGCCGACCACGTCGTCGAGCGCCTCGAGCAGATCAGCAAGGTCTGCGAAGACGCGTTCGGCACCGGCCTCGATCAATTCGGCAGCCCCGAAGCCACCGGTGAGCACGCCGACCATCCGGCTGCCCGCTCGTTGCGCCGCCCGCGCATCCCAGACCGAGTCGCCGATCACCACCGCCGCCGAACCACCGACCTCGTCGAGCGCCTTGTGGATCAGGTCCGGAGCCGGTTTGCTCGCCGCATCGCCACTACTGGCGACATGGTCGATCGCCTCGTCCACGCGGGGTCGTTCGCCGAGCAGCCGGAGCGCCCGTCGTACGTGATCGGGCTTACCGGAACTGGCCAGCACCACCTTGACGGACAAGCCGTCCAGTCTGCGCAGCAGCTCACTCGCGAAGGGCAACAGGATCGTCTCGCCGAGCAGGCCGTCGATCTCGCCCTCCCAGGCGTCGCGGACCTGATCTCCGAGCTCATGGTCGGCGTTCTCGCCGATCAGCCAGGGCACCAGGCGATCACCGCCCATGCCGATGCCTCGGTGGATCCGCCAGAGCGGCACGTCGAAGCCGAGCGCTCGGAAGGCCCGCGCCCAGGCCAGGGTGTGGTGGTAGTTCGAGTCGACGAGCGTCCCGTCGATGTCCAGGACCACGGTGTCGGTCATCGAAGCTCCCTCGCCGCCTTCCAGCCGAGGGCGGCGGCACCCAGCGCGGTCCCGCCCGCCAAGGCGGGGTGGCGGGCACACCACTGCTCGGCACTGTGCCGCCAAGCATGCTCGTCGAAGGCACCGTGGCTGCCGGCGTCCTCCGCACTGTCCCGGGGTTGCCAGAGATTCCCTGGTACGCCGTCATCCGTCTCGTCGGTCAGCTGGGCGCCGAGACCCGTACGAGCCAGGTATCGATCCAGCAGTCCGGGTGCGACGGCGTTGGCCATCAGCGTCAGTGCCGTACTCGCACCCACCCAGCGCTCCCGCCGCCCGGGATGGTCGAGTGCGTGGCAGATGCCCCGCGCCGCGACCTCGGGCTCGTAGATCGGTGCGACCGGTCGTGGCCGTCTGCCCAGCCTCGAGACGACCCAGCCGAACTGCGGGGTGTTGACCGCCGGCAACTGCACCATCGTGACCCGTACCCGGCTGTGGTCGTGGAGAAGTTCGCACCGAAGGGATTCGTGGAAGCCCTGGATCGCATGCTTCGCGGCGCAGTACGGCGCCTGCAGCGGAATCCCCCGATAGGCGAGCGCAGAGCCCACCTGAACGATCGTCCCCCGATTGCGTGGACGCATGCGTTCCAGGGCAGCGAGGGTGCCGTGCACATAGCCGAGATAGGTCACCTCGGTGATCCGGCGGTATTCCTCGGGACGTACCTCCCAGGCCCGGGCGAAGACCCCGGCGAAGGCGCAGTTGATCCAGCCGTCGATCCGCCCGAACTCCTCCTCGACCCGGGACGCGGCCGCATCGACCGCATCCGCCGAGGCGACGTCGACGACCTCGACCCAGGCCTCTCCCCCGCACTCACGGACCTCGTCCGCACAGGCCTGCAGGCCCGACTCCCCGCGGGCGAGCAGAGCCACCCGACGGCCTCGTCCACCGAGCTCGGCGGCCACCGCGCGTCCGACTCCGGCGCTCGCGCCGGTGACGACGACCACTCCGTCCCCTGGCGTTCTCACCCGCGTCCTCCTGTCGTCGGCGCCCGTCGCAGTACCCGTTTCCGCCGATGACATGCGCTTCTCACATGTCGACACACACGAGCTGGCGAGATCGCCCGTCGGGTGCTTCACTCATGAGTGAGCGGCCAAACCATGTGCCGTGCGGAACGACAGAGGCCGGAGCGATCTCGGTGGAAGCCTCGAATGTTCTCGACCTGCGCCACAGGCGCGACATCCCGGCGTCACGACAGCGTCGTGACGCCATGACGAAGACCCTGTTGATCCGGTGGAACCGGACCAGTGGTCACTCCCGCGAGCATCTCGTACGACGTCTCGTGGAGATCAACATGCCGGTCGCCCTTCACCTGTCACGGCACTACGCGGGCCGTGGCATCCCGGCGGCCGACCTCGAACAGGTGGCCTGCCTCGGGCTGGTCGCCGCGGCGCGCAGATACGACCCCGATCGTGGAGGCGACTTTCTCGCCTTCGCGATCCCGACCATCAAGGGCGAGCTGCGCAAGGCCTTCCGCGACGGCGGCTGGATGGTACGACCTCCACGTCGGCTGCAGGAGCTCCAGGCGCGGGTCTGGGCGGCGGAGGCTCGGCTCGAGCAGTCGCTGGGTCGTTCACCGACCCCGCAGGAGATCGCGGAGGACCTCGACGTCCCGATGGACGATGTCATCGAGATTCTCAGCATCGACGGCTGCTTCTCCCCGGGCTCGCTGGACCTCCCCATCGGCGAGGAGGGCTCGCCGACCGTTGCCGACCGGCAGGGTGAGATCGACGCCGGCTTCGCCCGGTGCGAGGCACGGACGATCCTCGGTCCGGTGGTCCGCAAACTCGGACAGCGGGACCGCCGGATCATCGAACTCCGCTTCTTCCGGGGCTGGACCCAGAAGCAGATCGGCGAGGAGATCGGGGTGACCCAGATGCAGGTCTCCCGCCTGCTCTCGCAGATCTTCGCGGAACTGCGCGCCGCACTCGCCGACCCGAGCGTCGCCTGAGGCCGGGAAGGACGCTCATCGAGGCCTCCGCCACGAGCTATCGGCTCAGGAGCACCGAGGCCTCGATGAGCGCGCCGTGTACGAAGGCCTGCGGGAGATTCCCACGCTGCTGGCGCTGGGTGACGTCGTACTCCTCGCTGAAGAGACCGGCGGCACCGCACGAGGCCCGGTTGCGCTCGAACCAGCGCGCAGCCAAGGTGCGGTCGCCGAGCCGGTGCAGGGCCATCGCCATCTGGAAGCCGGCGAGGACGAAGGCACCCTCGGCCTCCTCGAGCGGCAGGTCGTCGTGGTGGAAGCGGTAGCAGAACTCCTCCGCCGTCAGGTCGTCCAGCACGGCCCGCACGGTACGACGGGTGAGCAGGTCGTCGAGATCCGTGGTGCTGCGCAGCACCGGGATCAGCAGCGAGGCGTCCACCCCGGCGTCGTCGCTCGCGCGCTGCCAGCGGCCGGAGGGATGCACGGAGTCCTTGCGCAGGGTGTCGTCGATGCGCTTCGCGAGTGCCTGCCAGTCACCGGCCTGCGATCGGGGCGCCAGGGCAGCGACGCGTGCGAGCCCGGAGACGAGCATCTGCCGCGAGTGCGTCCACCGGCGCCGTTCGAGTTCCCAGATCCCCCCGTCCGGTCGCCGCCAGTTCCCGGAGATCGTGTCGACCGCGATCTCGACCGCCTGCCAGGTGCCCTTGTCCAGCGGCCCGTGCCGAGCGGCGGCCGCGAAGAGATGGAGCGCCTCGCCGAAGACGTCCAACTGGAACTGCTCGGCGGCGTCGTTGCCGGCATGGTCGACCCCACCCGGGTAGCCCGGCAGCTCTCGCTCCTCCTGCTCGGGGACGCGCCCGCCGGCAACCGTGTACGCCGGCCGCAGGGACGACCCGTCCTCGCGCAGCCGTTCGGCCACGAAGTCGACCGCGCCGATCATGAGGCGATGCGGCCCGAGTGCGCCCATCGCCTGGCCGACCATCGCCTGGTCGCGCACCCAGGCGAACCGGTAGTCGTAGTCGCGACCGCGTTCGGCGCGTTCGGGCAGGGAGCGCGTGGCTGCCGCGACCATGCCACCGGCACCGCTGGTCATCCCGGCGAGGACGGCGTACGCGAGGCGCACATCGCGACGCGCCCACAACCCGTCGGCGTCGGGGACGTCCTGACACCAGGTCCGCTCCGTCGTACGCCAGGCCGCCTCGGGTGAGGGCAGGGGGCCGCTGAGCGATCGGCGGCCGATCTCCACCATCAGATCGCGCTCTTCACCGGCCGCGATGTCGATATCCGCGACGAGCGCGCCACCCTCGACCCGAGCATCCCCGATACCGCAACAGCGCAGGCTGAGATCCCCGAGCCGGGCACTCCAGATGCCGCCCTCGACCTGCAGGTCGCGCATTCCCTCCGCACCCCCGGCCGCCCGGGGATCGAGGACGAAGCGCAGTCGAGCCTCGCCGTCGACGCCGACGATCTGCCGCAGCAGCACCGCGGCGTCGGGATCGGACGGCCGGACGAGCGCCTCGCGCGCCTCCACCAGAGCCGAGGTGGTCATCCAGCGGCTGCGCCAGATCAGCGAACCCTCCTCGTAGTAGCCGCCCCAGACATAGCGCTCGCCGATCGGTGTCAGCGCGCAGAGGCCGGCGCCGAGGAGCGAACCGAAGACGGGTTCGTCGTCCCAGCGGGGCACGCACATCCACGCGATCTCGCCGCGGGGGCCGATCAGCGCCCCGCGCTCCCCGTCCGCGAGCATCGCGTAGTCGTGCAGGGCCCGGGGCGGATACTCCTGCGCCCAGGACGCCGATGCCGGGGACACCCGGCTCAGCTCTCGTCGCGACGCTGCCGCAGGCTCGCCATCCTCGGGATGATCTCCTCCCCGTAGAAGGCGATCATCTCCTGGTGGTGCGGGCCCATGTTCGCCACGTGCAGGGCGTCGTACCCGGCATCGGCGTACTCCTGGATCCGGGCGAGGTGCTCGTCGACGTCGGCGCCGGCGACGACCGATTCGGCGGTCATCTCCTCGGTGACCAACTGGGCCGCCTGCTCGAAGTGTCGCGGCGAGGGCAGCACTTGGGCCAGCTCCCCCGGGAGGCCTGCCGTCGACCACAGCCTGTGTGCGTGCTCGACGCCCTCGTCACGGGTCTCCGCGAAGGCCACCTTCGCGCCGGCGTGCGCCGGCTTGCCACCCGACTTGGTCTTGAAGAGGCCGACCAGTTCCGCGTCCGGGCTGGTCG
>JASLCW010000281.1 GCA_030151765.1 Marmoricola sp. | reverse complement strand
GCCGCGCCCACGTCCACGACGGGAACGAAGTCGGCGACCGCGCTACACCACTATCGGGGACTCAACTGCTGCCCGCCCTTCAGGCGGGTCCTCAATTGCTCGAGATCTATAGCACGAAGACCCCGTAGCTCTGGCAGCACTTCAGTGAGGGCTTCTGGATCGGGCACGACATCCCGTGCCGGCTCGTTGCAGCGAGAACACTCTGACTGCAATTCGTCTAGGCTCGCGCCACCTAAACGTTTGCCCGGCACGCGATGGCCCACTGTCAGGCGAGCGTGCCACTCGGGATCGTCGTCGTACGCTTCACCCTTGATGATTCCGCACACCATGCACGTGTTCGCGTCTCGCTCGAAGACGAGCCTCCTGGTTTTCGCTGAAACCTTGTCGCGCGGGTTGCGCTCGGCCAGCCAGACACGGCGGCCTACCGCATCAAGTCGGTAGGTGTCGATAGGTAGCCGCCGGTCGTCTTTGTTGGATGTGATGCGCCAGCCGTCAGGGCGGAGTTCGCGCAACCGGCGGTTGAGGTGCTCGGCCGTTTCGGCTACCCCGTCAGTTCCAAGCTCCTCGCGAAGCGACTTCATGATGAACTTGTCGCCGACGGCCAAGTTGAAGTTGAGGTAGGCAGCGATACGCTTCTCAGCTCCGAACCTCTGGGCCTTTCTTCCCGGTGTGATCTGAAGTAACCACCACGCCGTTCCGTCGAGTGACTCAGGTCCGTCTGTTTTGAACTCCGTCTTCACCGATCCATAGTCGCAACGCGTCAGCTGTTCTGACGCGGAATCCGTCAACTCACCTTTGGGTCGGAAGCGAGTCGAGTGCTGAGATCCGCGGAGGTCACAGCCAGCCGAGCACTCAACTCGTCAGCAACTCGACCGTGGGTAGGTCGGCGGGCGCCCAAGTCAGCTCACCGAGATCATCCGGGGACAGCCAGCGGGTCTCGGTGTGCTCGGTGAGGACGGGCTCGCCGTCTGCGAGCGAGCAGGCGAAGGTCATCAGCACGATGGTGGCGAAGTCGTACTCGTGACGGGTGGTGGTGATCTGCTCACCCACGTGGATCGTGCAAGACAGCTCTTCGCGGATCTCGCGGACCAGCGCGTCCTGAGGCGACTCGCCGGGCTCGACCTTGCCGCCGGGGAACTCCCAGAGGCCGGCGAGAGGACCGGTGCCGCGGCGGGTGCAGAGGATCCGCCCGTCGGCGACGATCACGGCTCCGACGACGGCGATCTCACGGGTCATGGGAGTGAGCCTGCCAGTCGCCTGGTCAGGACTGGGAGAATGGGCCCGTGAGCATGGGGGACGAACTAGCGCGGGGCCTGCTCGATCCTGCGGAGGCGATCGCCCGACCGGTGTCGGGGAGGGTGGACGCCGCCGTACTGGTTCCCCTGTACGACGGCCCGCATGGTCTCACCTGCGTCTTCACCGAGCGCAGGCATGATCTGCGCAAGCACGCCGGTGAGATCTCCTTTCCCGGCGGTCGCCGCGACCCGGGCGAGGACCTGGTCACGACCGCGCTGCGTGAGGCGGACGAGGAGATCGGGCTGGCACCCGGCAAGGTCACCGTCATCGGCGCCCTGGCGCCGATCGGCAGCTTCGTGACGCGCTACCGGATCTATCCCTTCGTCGGCCTGATCGAGCGACCGGACGACTGGACGGCGTCACCGACCGAGGTCGCTGAGGTCCTCGAGTTCTCTCTCGACGACCTGGTCGCGCACTATCGCCGGGAACGGCTCTGGTCCCTGGGTGTGCCGACGCGTACGCCGACCTTCCGGGTCGACGGCCACCTCGTCTGGGGAGCGACCGGCGCATTGACCCAGCAGCTGCTGCGCCGAATCGGGAGGATCTGATCCGGAGGCCGCTACGCTCGGGCGATGCCTGAGACCGCCTTCCTCGACGTACGTATGCTGCCCTGGCGGCCACGGACGCGCGTGATGAAGCCTGACACTCTGCGCGAGATCGCGTCGGATGTCGGCACCTTCGACGACGTGAGCGGATTCTTGTTCGGCCTGGCCCTCGCCATTGCCGTCATAGTGGCAGCGCCACTGCTCGTCCTGGTCCTCGCCGTCTTGCTCTTCTCCGTCGAAGTGCCGATCGTCATCGCGCTGGCGGTGATCCTGCTCGTTGTCCGCTTCACCGGCCTGATGCCCTGGACCGTCGTCATCGTCGACACCCTGACCGGCGAGGAGAAGACCGAGCGCTATCGCCTGCTGTTGCGGGCGATCGGACGCATCCGCGAGGTCAACGCGGACCGTCGGGTGAAGGTGCGCTGGGCCTGGGCCTGAGCAGACCCAGCAGCGACACCACGGCCCAGACGCCCTCGAGGAGCAGGAAGCCCCACTGGGTGGTGATCGCGGCCTGGACGGCGAGGATGCCGGAGCCGATCACGTTGAGCCACAGATAGGACGGCGACTTCGCGTCGACGAGGCCGCGCTGGCTGGCGACGAAGGCGGCGAGGATCAGCAATGAGCCGCACACCTGGATGACCTGGAACATGACGACGTACTCCTTCGAGCGTCGTCTTGTCGGACCGGGTACGGCGCATCTCGTCCGGAGGCCCACGGCGTGGGTCCGTCAGCACTTTCTCACGTCTCGCCGGCCGAAGCACATCGACGACTCTTGTGCTCGACCGGAGGCTGTGCCTGACTGGGCTCATGCCTACTCGCTCAGCACGCACCGACTGGACCGGGAGCCTTCAGGAAGGCACCGGACGCGTCGAACTCTCCAGCTCGGGAGCCGGGACCTACGAGGTCTCCTTCCCCAAGCGCGCCGCCGACGACGCCGACGGTACGACGAGCCCCGAGGAGCTCATCGCGGCCGCACACTCGGCCTGTTTCGCGATGTCCCTCTCCAACGAGATCGCGACGGCCGGCGGCACTCCGCAGGCCCTCGAGGTCCGCGCCGATGTCACGCTGGGTGCGGATCCGGCGGGCGGCTTCAAGCTCACCGGCATCGTGCTGACGGTGACCGGGGAGGTCGACGGACTCGACGAGGCGGGCTTCCAGGCCGCCGCGCAGAAGGCCAAGGCGGGCTGTCCGGTCAGCAAGGCGCTGACCGGCGTCGACATCTCGCTGGTCGCGAACCTCGAGTCCTAGCCGCGGCGCGCCGGGCGGCGCATGATGGCACGGTGCGATGGCGTCGAGGTGCACTGACGGCGGGACTTCTCTGCCTCACTCTCGTCGGGGGATGTGGGGGCACGGGCGGTACGGCGTACGACGCCGCGCAGCCGCTGCCGAACGGCGAGCTCGCCCCCTGGACGCAGTACCACCGCGGGCCTGCGCGGTCGGGACATGTCGCCAAGGCTCCGGGCCGTCATCTGGCCCAGAAGTGGTCCCGCAACCTCCGTGGCGAGGTGTACGGCGAGCCGCTCGTGGTCGGGAGCACGCTGATCGTGGCGACCGAGCAGAACTATGTCTACGGACTCGATGCGCGCAGCGGACGGACGCGCTGGCGCTCGAAGCAACTCGGTACGCCGGTCCGGCTCAGCGCGCTCCCGTGCGGCAACATCGATCCTCTGGGCATCACGGGGACGCCGGCGTACGACGCCGCCACCGGGTCGGTCTTCGTCGCGGCCGAGAGCACCGGGGGCCGGCACACGTTGTGGGCGCTCGACGCGCGCACCGGTGCCCGGCGATGGCATCGCAACCTGGACACGCAGCGCGATCGGAGCAAGCTCGCCGAGCAGCAGCGATCCGCCCTGCTGGTCACCTCCGGCCGGGTGATCGTCGCCTTCGGCGGCCTGGCCGGCGATTGCGACAACTATGTCGGCTATCTCGTGTCAACGGCGACCGATGGTCGCGGGCGCAGTCACAGCTATGCCGTCCCGACCAGTCGCGAGGGTGGCATCTGGGCACCGCCCGGCCCGGCCGCCGGGTATCACGGCCACGTCTACGTCGCCGCCGGCAATGGCGCGGAGCTCGGCGGGAGCTGGGACCAGAGCGACTCGGTCACCGAGCTGACGCCGGTCACCCTGCGTCGAGTGGCGGTGTACGCCCCGGCGAGCTGGCCGGCCGACAACCGCGATGACCTCGACCTGGGCTCGTCGTCGCCGGTGCTGGTGCGCAAGGTCGGCCGCATCGTCATCGCAGGAAAGCGCGGCGTGGTCTATCTGCTGCGGCCCGGTCTCGGCGGCGTCGGTGCCGAGGTGACGCGTCTCGGTGGATGCACGGCCTTCGGCGGCGCCGCGGTCGTCGGCAGAACCGTGCTGATGCCCTGTCGAGGTGAGGACGCGATCCGGGCCCTGCGCGTCGGGAGGTCCTCGCTCCGCTGGGGCTGGACGAGCCCGGGTGTCTATTCGTCGCCGGTGGTCGCGGGGAGATACGTCTATGTGGCGGACCAGGGCTCGGGAGACCTCGTCGTACTCCGCCTCGACGACGGTCGCGTCGTGGAGCGCCACCACGTCGGCGAGATGCCGCACTTCTCCTCGCAGATCGTGTCCGGCAGATGGGTCTTCGTGCCTTCGCTCCAGGGGGTCGCGGCCTTCCGCGGCCGATCGTGAGGGGCCCGCGCCGGGGTGCCTGTGGATAACGAAAGCGGGAATGCGGCGATTCGGGTGATCCTGTGACGCATGACCGACATACCTGAACTCCTGCCACCGGACCAGATGCCCTCGATCGTCGACCAGGCCAGCCTCGAAGATGTCTGGCGGAGGCTGGTGGGCCGACCCGGATTCGACGAGCCGCAACTCTGGATCCTGCTGATCAACCGCGTGGGCGGGATCGAGCTCATCGTTCCGGTCCACGATGCGCCGCTCGCCTGGGACGGCGAGACCGGTTCGGGGCTGCGTCAGGTGCTGGGGAGCTTCGCCTCGTACTCCTTCGCCTTCCTCTTCGCGCGTCCGGGTGGTCGCTTGCGTACGCCGGACGACCTGACCTGGGGGCGTGCTCTCGCGTCGATCGGCCGGGAACTCGGGAGTCCCTGGCCGGTACACCTGGCCAATGACTTCGAGATCACCGTCGTCGCTCCCGATGACCTGGCGGAGGCGTGCTGACGTGACGCTGACCGCCGTCCGGACACCGGAGTATGATCATTGTATGAACAGGCGGATCACCGTGAGCCTGCCGGAAGCGCTGGTGGAGAAGGTCAACGAGGCCGTTGCGGCGGGGTGCGCCAAGTCGGTCTCGGCGTACGTCGCCGCCGCGATCGAGGCGGTGCCCGTTCAGGAAAATGTCGGCGATGTGCTCAAGGAATGGCTGGCGGAATTGCCCCCGCTGACGGCCGAGGACGAGGCCTGGATCAAGGATGCACGGGCGGCCGCGGAGCGAGCAGCGGCGGCGCATGCTGCCCGGCGATGAACGGCTACTGCCTCGATGCGGGCGCCCTGATCGCTGTCGAGCGTGGCGTGGCACCTGTCATCAAGTTCCTCGATGATGCTGCTGGGCAGGGGCTGGCGATCGACATCCCGGCAGGTGCTCTTGCGCAGGTATGGCGCGGTGGCCCGCGGCAGGCGCGAATGAGCAGGTTCGTCTCCGCCAGGGGCGTCCGGGTCGTCCCACTCGATGACGAGACGGCGCGGGCCGTCGGTGTGCTCTGCGGCTTGGCCGGCACCTCGGACGTGATCGATGCCCACGTCGCCCTCCATGCGCACCTGGAAGGACTGGCCGTGATGACCTCGGACCCGCAAGGCCTGAGCGCCTTCGGCTCGCTCGAGATCGTCACCGTCTGAATCCGGTCAGCTCCGGTAGTGCTCCAGCAGCCGGGCGGCGAGTTCGGGTCCGGCCGCGACCAGGGCCGGAGGGTCGAGCACCTGTGCGTCGATGCCGGCGGCCAGCAGGAAGAGACCGAGGCGGTCGCGAACCGGCGGCAGCAGGTCCAGGTCGAGGGTCGTGGTGAACTCGTCGTTGTCGACGACGCCCACCTGCTCGGCATGGAAGTCCGCCGCCCAGCGCGCGGCATGGGGGATCCGAACTCGGACGCGAGCGGTCTCCCGCTGCGCCGCGAGCAGGGAGCCGAGACGGGCGGGATCCTCGAAGTCCTCCTCGAGCACCTCGATCTCGCGGATGTTGCCGACGAGATAGGTGCGCAGGTTGCCGTCGGCGTCGACCGGTCCGGCGTCGACCTCCCAGCCGCGCCGCGTCTGGATCAGCCGATAGGGATCGACGACCCGGTCGATGACACCGCGATGCCACGAGCGCGAGTACCTGATTCGAACCCTGCGTCGTTGCGCGACGGCCTCACGCAGTGCCTCGACCGGACGATGCCAGGAGGACGGCCGGTGGGCCGGCTTCTCGTCGCCGAAGACCGCTTCGGTGAGCACCTCGATCGCGGCGCCGAGATCGGCATTGTCCGGCTCGATCTCCGCGAGGGCGACGGCCGCGGTGTAGATGAGCGCGAGCTCGCCGGCATCGACGTGTTCGACACCGATCTCCTCGGCGGGTCGCTCGTCGCTCAGCCGCACCATCTCCGCCTCTGCCGGCTCGACCTCGCCCTCCGGGCCGAAGAACTCGATGCCGGCCGGTCGGGACAGTCCGAGCAGGACCGGGCTGACATCGGCGGCGTAGAAGGCGAGCAGATCGGTGTGCAGTTCCTCGGTGTTCACGCCGAGCCGGGTGGCGAGGGCGGCCACGGACATGCCGCCGGGGTGCGCGGCGAGTACCTCGAAGACCTCGGGCAGCCGGGCGATCCGCTGGACATATTTCGGGGTGGCCATCAGATCCCTGCCATCGCGGAGAGCTCGTCGACGATCTCGTTCACGATCTCCGGCGGTCCGATCACCCGGACCCGGTCGTCGAGCTGATAGAGCCGGGAGCGCAGGCCCGCGCGATTGGTCACCCGGAGGAGGAACTCGGTCTCGTCGCCGTCCTCCGTCTCCGCGATGGTCTCGCCGAGCCAGCGGCGTACGTCGGGCGCATAGTCGGTGGCCGAACGGAGGGTCACCTCGATCGGTTCGTCGATCTCCCAGGTCATCGGGTCGAGTCCGGGATGGCTGGTCGCCGAGACGGTGCGTGCGGTGTCGGGGGCATCCGCGGCGACCTCGCTCATCCGGGAGACGACGAAGTCCTTGACCCGGTCGTCGCCGTCCTCGAGGGCGCGCAGGTGCCAAGTTCGGTTGGTGGCGCGGACCGAGCCGGGATGCACCACACGCTGGGAGCCCTTGTACCTGAAGCGGAGCAGGCAGTGCTGCTGGACCGCGCGCAGTACGGTTTCGAGCGCGCCGTCATCGATGGAGGCGGCCAGTGCCGCGGCGGGGTCGGCCGGCATGGTCTCGGGGGAGAGGCCCAGGCGATCGGCGAGGTCGGTGCGATCGGCGAGGATCGCCGCCCGGCGCAGGGCTGCCTGCTGGGGATCGCTCAGCCGGAGCCGGATCCTGGTGTCCACGCTGGTCATCCGGTAGCGAGCGTCGTCGCCGGGCGCCGCGATGTTGTCGATCTGCCAGCCGACATTGCGCATGTGGCGCAGCTCCCGCGCCAGCTGGCTGCCGGCGTCGGCGCCGCCCTCGAATCCGGCGACCGTGACCAGGGTCGCGGCCGGCACCCCCTCCTGACCGGCGTGGTGCAGGACCATCGCCAGCCGGACGAGGCGTTCCATGGGTTCTCGCTGATCGCGTCCGGGCGGTGCATTCACGGGCCAAGTGTGCACGTTCGAGGCAGCCGATGAGTGTCTCTTCAGGTTGTGTACAGGGAGAGTCGTCAATCTTGCGGCAAACAAACGACTGGAGGGCCCCGAAAGATGTTCGACCTGATCAACGGTTTGCCGATCCATCCCCTCGTGGTGCATGCGGTCGTCGTGCTGCTGCCCGTCGCGATTCTCGGGACCGTCGCGATCGCGCTGCGACCGGCATGGCGGCTGCGTTACGGGCACCTGGTTGTCGCCTGCACGGCGGTCGCCACCGTGCTGATTCCCGTCGCCACCTCCAGCGGCGAGGCCCTGGAGCGCCACGTGGGTGACCCCGGCAAGCACGCACAGCTCGGCGACCAGCTGATCTGGTTCGCCCTGCCGTTGCTCGTCCTCGACGTACTTCTGGTCGTGCTGGCTCGTCGTGGTCGGGGCGGCTCGGCCGGCATCGGGGGTGGGCCGCTGGCTGCCGTCGCGGCACTGAGCGTCGTGGCCGCCCTGGCTGCCGGTGTGCAGGTCTACCGCGTGGGCGACTCCGGCGCCCGGGCCGCGTGGGGTGACCAGGTCACCTCGAAGTGAGCTGACCGTACGAGACTGTCCCCGCACCCCGTTAGGTTTGACCCGAGCAGGGTCGGGTGACGTGACGGAGGTGCGGGGTGGTCGAGATCTCCACCGCTGACCTCGACCGCCGCTTCGGCACGGTGACGATGCAGCGCGGCCGCGAGTACGCCACCAGCGGCCACGTGATCGAGCACCACGTCGAGGCGGACGGTGAGCGCCTCGACATCCGCGGATCGGTCTCCGGTGGCGCGGCGGTCCCCTATCGGGCCTATGTCCGGGTCGAGCCGACCCGGAGGGGTCCGGAGATCTGGGCGACCTGCACCTGTCCGGTGCAACTCAACTGCAAGCACGCGGCCGCGCTGATGATCGCGGCACAGGCCGGCGGCGCCCTCCCCGGCGACGACTGGAGCAGCGGCCTCGCCGATGCCCTCGACGCGCTCGACCTCGATGCCCGGCCGCCGGTGGTGAGGGCCGCGCTCGGACTGCGCTTCGAGGTGAGTCAGTCGCGGCACCGGTGGAACGACGAGGTGATGCGCTCGATCAGCCTGCGACCGGTCCAGGTGGGCAAGCTCGGCAAGTGGATCACCACCGGCTGCAACTGGAAGGATCTCCCCGGCCTGACCTGGGACAAGTCCGTCGAGCCGGACCAAGTGGCCGCACTGAGCCGCCTCCAGGTCGCGATGGGCACGTCGTACGGCGGGGTGCCCGACCTGGGTGGCGCCAATCCGATGTTCTGGCCGGCCCTGCGGCACGTGCTCGACACGGGCGTGCAGCTGGTCGCGGGCACCGGCGTGGTCGACGTCGACGTGCGTTCGGAGCCGATGCGGCTCAGCGCCGACCTGACCGAGGACGAAGGCGAGCTGGTCCTCGACTTCCGCGTGGAGGACCAGACCGAGGCGTGGCCCGTCGGTGACATCGTGCTGATCGGCGCCCGTCCCCACGGAGTCCTCGCCCTCACTCCGGCAGGGGAGACCGGGCCGCGCCGTCAGGCCGAGTTCGCACTCACCCTCGCGCCGCTTCGCGATCGCCTGCCCGAGCACCTCAAGCACTTCCTGCGCAAGACGCCGACCGTGCGCGTGCCCGCGGCCAGTCGTGAGGAGTTCGACGACGACTTCCTGCCACGTCTGCGCCGGCATGTGCCGACGACCTCGCGCGACGGATCCGTCGTCCTGGTGGAGGAGGCGCCGCCGCGTCTGACGATCGAGATCGACTGGAGCGAAGCGGGCGCGATCGTCGTACGCGCCCTCTGGGAGTACGCCGGCCGGCGCGGTGCGCGCCGCTACGGCATCGACTCGGGCGAGGGCCTGACGATGACCCGGAGGCCGGCGCTCGAGGACGAGATCCTGGCCGCGCTGAAACTGCCTCCGTCGGCCGCCGGACTGCTCTGCGACACGAGTCGGCGGCTGCGTGCGGAAACGCGCCTGCGGTCCGACGACCTGCTCGACTTCGTGGCCGAGGGCCTGCCGGCGTTACGCGCGGGTGTGGGCTATCAGCTGATCGAGACAGGCACGCCGGTCGACTACCGGCTGGCCGAGGGGGAGCCCGAGATCAGCTTCGAGCTCGGCGACGAGGCCGCCTCCGAGCGCACCGACTGGCTGGACCTCGAGGTGCTGGTGCGGGTCGACGGCCATCAGGTCGCGCTCGGCATGATCCTCGAGGCGCTCACCCGTCGCGCGAAGATGATCGTCCTGCACAGCGGGCTGCACGTGCCGACCGATCACCCGTCATTGCATCGCCTGGCCGAGCTGGTCGCCGCGGCCGGGGAGATGTCCGACCAGGAGGGCGAGCGACTGCGCGTCGGCCGTTCCGATGTCGGGCTCTGGGGTGACGTCGACGAGCTCGGCGTGGTCGCCGAGGCGGCTGCCTCCTGGGTGCGTTCGGCCCGTGCCCTCAAGGACTTCGTCGGTCTCCCCGAGGTCGACACCTCCGGTCTCGCGAGCACGCTGCGGCCCTATCAACAGCAGGGCGCCGCCTGGCTGACCTTCCTCTGGGAGTCCGGGCTCGGCGGGATCCTGGCCGACGACATGGGCCTGGGCAAGACCCTCCAGACCCTCGCGGTGGTCACCCATGCCCGGAGTCGCGGTGCCGGCCCCTTCCTCGTGGTGGCGCCCACCAGCGTCGTCGGCAACTGGGCCCTGGAGGCGGCTCGTCACGCACCGGGCCTCAGCGTGGGGGCGGTCACGTCGACGAAGGCCCGTCGGGACAAGTCGATCGCCGACCTGGCCGGCACCTGCGACATCGTGGTCACCTCCTACACCCTGCTCCGTCTCGAGGAAGAGGCGTACGCCGAGCAGGCCTGGGGCGGCCTGGTGCTCGACGAGGCCCAGCAGATCAAGAACCACCGCTCCCGCGTCTATCGGTCCGTCCGGGCGATCGACGCGCCCTTCCGCATCGCCCTGACCGGAACCCCCTTCGAGAACCGGTTGATGGAGATGTGGTCCCTGCTGTCGGTGGTCGCACCCGGCATGTACCCGTCGCCGGCACGCTTCCGCGAGTCCGTCGTACGGCCGATCGAACGTGGGGACCAGGTCACGCTGGCCCGCTTCCGTCGCCGGATCAGGCCCTTCCTGCTGCGTCGTACCAAGGAGCTCGTCGCACCCGAACTCCCGCCCAAGCAGGACCAGGTGCTGGCGGTGACGCTCGGCGACCAGCACCGCGGCATCTACGACACCCACCTGCAGCGAGAGCGGCAGAATGTGATGGGCCTGGTCGAGGACTTCGAGCACAATCGAGTCGCGATCTTCCGCTCCCTCACCCGGTTGCGCCAGCTCAGCCTGGACGCCGCGCTTGTCGACGAGGCCTACGAGAAGGTCGGCTCGGCCAAGATCGACGTGCTCGTCGAGCACCTCGCCGAGCTCGCCGGCGAGGGCCATCGGGCTCTCGTCTTCAGCCAGTTCACCGGCTTCCTCGGCCGGGTGCGGGCGCGCCTCGACGAGGCCGGCATCGACCACTGCTATCTCGACGGCGCCACCCGCAATCGGGATCGGGTGATCGACGACTTCAGGTCCGGTGC
Source organism: Marmoricola sp. (assembly GCA_030151765.1). Classification (GTDB taxonomy): domain Bacteria; phylum Actinomycetota; class Actinomycetes; order Propionibacteriales; family Nocardioidaceae; genus Marmoricola. The sequence continues at coordinate 8,017 of JASLCW010000281.1, read as the reverse complement.
CGCGCCGGCCTTCCTGATCAGTCTCAAGGCCGGTGGTACCGGCCTGACCCTGACCGAGGCCGACTACGTCTTCGTGCTCGACCCGTGGTGGAACCCGGCGACCGAGGCGCAGGCCATCGACCGGGCGCACCGCATCGGTCAGCAACGACCGGTCATGGTCTATCGCCTCGTCGCCAGCGACACGATCGAGGACAAGGTGATGGCGCTCAAGGAGCGCAAGTCCCGCCTCTTCGCGCAGGTGATGTCGGGGGAGGGAATCGCCGAGGCCGCCATCGGCGCGGACGACGTACGCGCGCTGTTCGGGGAGTAGGTGCTGTACGCGTCGGCCCCGGCGGCGTACCTTCGAAAGTGAACCGACGGACGTGATGGTCCGTGGAGGCTTCTCGCGTCCGCCCTGCCGGAGAGGAGAGGCGCATGTCCCTGGCCCAGTCGATGATCTGGTTCGTGGTCACAGCGTTGATGTTGGTGGCCCTGTTGGCTTTCGGGATGTACGAAGGCACGCACGCCTACCAGAAGCGTGAACCCCACCACTACCTGCGCAACCTGCTGCACCGGCACTGAACCGGCCCGAAAGGCCCCCTCAACGCCGGGTCAGCACCAGGTGGATGCTCGATCCGGTGTTGTGCACCTGCAGGTAGGTCGCGTCAGGTGCCGAGGTGACGCTACCGCCGGTCACTGTCACGTCGTAGCCGCGCGGATAGTGCCGTGAGACCGGGACGTATATGACGGTCGGCGCGGTGACGCCGGCCCGGGCCGTCCAGTTCAGTTCCATCCGACCCGTGGCGGGGTCGTAGGTGTACTTCGTCGGTGTTCCGGAGATCAACTGCGGACCCGGGCGCGCGATCGTGTCCGCCATCGCCTCGTGGATCGTGGAGTTGTCGTCGGAGTCGGCGAAGAGGCCCCCGTCGCCGATCCCGCCGGGATAGTCGATCCAGTCCTTGTAGGCCCACAGCATCCAGCCGGTGAGGTTCGTGTCGGCCAGCTTCATGATCCGGCCGACCTCGTTCATGTCCTGGGTGTCGCCGAACTCGGTCTGTACGACGGCGGCACCCATCCGGTTCGCGGTGGCGATCGCATTGCGGTAGACGAGGCCGTCGAGGAGGGGGCAGAGCGGATAGCCGAGCGCCTTCGACTCCTCGTTCGCCTTTTTCGTGAAGCCGGTGATCATGCAGTAGTCGTGGAAGCTGAAGACCGCGTTCCCGACGCCCGCGGCCGGCTTCCGCAGGTACGACGGCGCCCCGAAGTCGGCCAGCAGGAAGGGCTCGTAGAAGACCGGCGTGGTCGGGTCGATCGTGCGGACCGCGAGCGCGAGCTTGTCCTGCAGGGGCTGCAGCCGGGTGCTGTCGAGGCCGGCGCAGCCCAGCGGCGGCACGCACAGCGGGAAGGCCGCGCCGGGCCACGGCTCGTTGAAGAGGTCGTATCCGAGCAGGTGGCCGTGGGACACCGGCCGGACCGCTGAGGCGATGACCTGCCAGGCGCGGGCCATCGCGTCCTGGATCCCGTCGCGGTTGTTCCAGAGATTCGCGAAGGCCTGCTGCAGCGCCGGGTTGGTCATGTAGGCGCCGCCGGGAAGGGTGTCGGGAGGATTGGCCCTTCCGTCGGTGAAGGTCGCCCAGTCCGGGAAGCCGGCGCCGTGCACCGACTCGTTGTAGTCGTCCTGGTGGAACTCGACGAGCACCCAGAGCCCGTTGCGGGTGAGTACGTCGACCTCACGGGCGATCTCGGCGGCATACGCGGCGTCGTACTGGCCACGCCTGGGCTCGAGCCCCTTCCAGAACCAGGCCAGCCGTACCGAGTTGATGCCCAGTCCCTTCATCAGTTGGGCGTCCGCGTCCGTGATGCTCGCCGAGGGGGGCAGGTACGGCGTCGTCTTGTGGGCGATCTGCAGGCCGCGCACGTAGATCGTGCGGCCCTGGTCGTCGACGAGCCAGCGGCCGTTGGTGCTCACCGGTGCCGGGGCGGTGCCGGCGCTGGCGACCTCGGTGACCGGACCGGTGGCCGCGAGAGCCACGGCGAGCGCGCCCGCGAGGAAGGCGCCGACCAGGTGGGCGGGGTGGAATCTCATCAGTGTGCCAACTTCCAGGGCTGGGCACGGAAGGAGAGCGTCGAGGCCGTCGCGTCGAGATTGGCCGCGATCCAGCGACCCTTGCCCAGCGCATCGAGCCAGGTCCGCACGTGGGCGTCACCGTTGCTGCGCAGGGACGGCGGCACTTCGAGCATCCCGATGTAGAGACGAGGATCGCCGTTGAGGCCGTAGGCGCGTGCGCCCTGGCGGATGTTGTCGGTGGTGTGCAGGCGCAGCGAGAAGCTCTCGCCGGTGCCGAGCCTCACCTTGACCTGAGCCGGTGAGCAGTAGGCGTTGAAGTCCGGGATCGTGATCGCGGCGCCCTGCGCCGTACCGCGGTAGCCCCGGTCGGAGCCGGGGCCGAGTCCGCGGGTGGAGCTGTTGCGGCGCGGGTTGTCGAGCCGGTGGCCCGCGAGATGCCCGCCCGTCCGGACGAAGTGCCACTTCTTCGCGGTGATGTCCTTCTGCCAGTAACCCACGCGGCCGTGCTTGCGGCCCTCGACACGCAGCGTGCGGTGCACGGTGCCCCGGCCGACCTTCTCGATGGAGATCCGGTCGGTGATCGCGCCCTTGATCTTCGGCTGCCGGATCCACGGTGCGCCGGGCAGCTGGATCTTCGGATCCTTGACCCCGCGCTGGTTGCCGTAGGAGTACTGGAAGAAGAGCGAGTCCGCGCCGGCGATGTCGAAGTCGTAGAGACGGGTGAACATGTCGCCATGCCTGCCGATCACGAAGATCGTCGAACCGCTGGCGGACATGTTGGCCGACCGGAACCGATCCCGGTGCGGGCCGCACATCGCATAGCTGTCGTCCTCCGGCAGCCACGGATCGCGATAGATCAGCCGCTGGCCGTTCCGGCTGAGCAGCCAGATGTGCGAGACCTTGCCGGCGCCGATGGCCGGCTTGTTGCCCGCCGGGTCGGTCCAGGTGACGTCCTCGAGCTGGGAGACGACCGACCACGACCAGGTCGCGAAGCCGGCGGGCATCTTCATGCCCGGACCGGTCCAGAAGGGCGGTCCCCACCGCAGCGACCAGCTGAAGTACGGCGGCGTACGCAGGATGCCGTCGAGGTCGTAGATCCAGCCGCTCCTGTCGACCGCGATCATCTCGTCGTCGTCGGCCGAGATCTGGGCGACCTTGCCCTCGAAACAGGAGGGCACCGGCAAATGCGCCCACGGCTCGCGGATGTGGGTGACGGCGGTGTTCGACTTGTACCAGATGGTGCCGCGGGCGACCGCGAACTGATAGCGCCGGTTGTAGGTCTGCGTGGTGCTGCGGAAGATCACCTGCGTGGGCAGTGTCTTCGGCGCATCGCTCGCATCACCGGCCTTCAGCGGATTGCCCTGGTCGACGCCGCGGCGCCCGGGTTCGTCCGCCGACTCGGGCAGCCCGACGGTGCCGCCGGCCAGCGCGGGGCAGCGGAGCATGTCGGCGCGGTTGTTCACCAGGTCGAGGATCATCGCGGGGATGACCTTCACGATGTCCGTCAGGTCCATGCCGCTGACCGGGCCCGAGGTGTCGCCGGAAGCACTTCCGGGGCCGGCGTACGCAACCGGTGCCGCCAGGCCGAGCGTGAGCGCGGCCGTGCTGGCGGCGAGGGTGAGTCGGCGCATGGTGTCTCCTGTCGCGTCACGGGGCCGGCGGGCCCTTGTCGCATTCAACGACGGCGGCGCGAGCCGTGGGTGTGGAGATCTCCACAAGTTGCCGGCTCAGTCGGCAGCATCCGCCACAAGGGCCGCCCAGATCTCCGCCTGGGCCTGCGGCCGTCTCCAGCCAGGGACGAGGGCGTCGATCCGGGCCAGTCGGTTGCGGACCGTGTTGGCATGCACGCAGAGATCGCGGGCGACCGCGTCGACCTGGCCGGTCGCCTGCCACGAGCGCAGCGTCCGCACCAGCTCATGTCGGGTCTCCCCGCGCAGCGGCTCGAGCCAGCGCCGATCGAGCCGGTCACGCAGCGCCCGGTCCTCGTGCAGGGCGAGCAGCAGGCCCAGTGAATCGAGGTCGTGGGCGCCGCCGCCCAGGTAACGAGCGGCCGCGCGGGCGACCCGGTCGGCCTCGATGAAGGCGGCGCCCAGCTCGGGCAGCGTCGCCGGTGAGGCGATCCCGATCACGAGCTCGCCGACCGGGCGCGGCGGCGTACTGAGGATTCCGTGGAGGACGCCGTCGCCGGCGGCCCAGGGCGCGCCCGGGTGCGCGAAGCGGAGCCGCGTCGTGTCGACCTCGTCGAGATCGTGACCGGGGAGCGGCCGGGCCACGACGGCGACGTGCTCGGCGCCGGGGTCGAGCCCGAGACTGGTGGCGAGCGCACCGACGCGGTCGCCGTCGCCCGCTCGGAGTGCGGTCATCAGAGCGGACGCAGTGTCCCGGTCGGTCGGCGCATCGGCATGTCTCAGGGCCCGGGCCGCCTCGACAGCGACCGCCTCGGCCCACCGCCGCGCCCGGCGGCTGCCGTCCAGGATGACCCCGTCGGGTACGCCGGCCGCGGTCGCCCGACGCATCACCTCGTCCTCGACCGCCCGGGCGCCGAGCAGGACCGCGGCCATCAGGTCCTCCACGGCGATGCCGGCGCGGGCGCCCTGGATCCCGGTGCCCGCAGCGGCGTCGAGGTCGGCCTCGGTCGGCTCCTCGAAGGGCGAGCCCTCGGCGACCCGGGCCAGGATCCGGGTCATCCCGATCCAGACCTCGCTGCTCGGCGTGCTCGTGTACGTCGGGACCCGGGCGATGACCTCCGCGGCGACCCGGACCACGAGTTCGTCGCGATCCGCCCAGACCGAGTCGAGGAAGGGGCGCAGCGTCGCGGTCAGGTCGGGCACCGGGACAGGCTGGCATGGAGATCCCCACATCGGGAAGCCCCGTCTCGTGGCGATGGCTCCACGCGGACCGCACGCGCCGGGCCCTACTGTCCCCGACGTGCCTCTCTTCGTCGACACCCCCCTCGCGTACACCGACGCGACCCGGCGCGCGCTGGACATGCTCCGGGACCCGTCGAACCTGCACTGGTACGTCGTGACCTTCTTCGGCATCGTCATGTACGTCTATGCCACCGAGGTCGAGCGGAAGCGGTACGACGTCGTCGCCGCGGGCCTGGCCTTCTTCGGGATGGACGTCTTCAACGAACTGGTCAACTCCGCGTGGCTGCACGTCAGCGGTCGCTCCGCGTTGTGGACGATCGGCGGGGACACGGCGTACCTGATCCTGGTCGGCTGGACCATCGAGATCGTCTTCCTCTTCCTGATCAGTGGCATCGAGTTCGTGAAATTCCTGCCGCAGGACAAGTCGATGCGGATCCTCGGCATCCCCAACCGCTGGGTCTTCATCACCTGGTGGTCCTGCGTCTGCGTCTTCGTCGAGGTGCTGCTGCACCGAGCCGGGATCTTCCACTGGGCGTGGTGGTACTGGGGCGAGCCCTTCCTGCTCCCGGTCGTGGTGCTCGGCTACGGCACCTTCTTCTGGATCGCGGCCTATGTCTTCGACCTGGAGAGCCACCGCCGGCGCTTCACCGTGGTCGGCGTCCTGTACGCCGTCGACGCGGCCCTCGCCCTGGGTTTCGGTCTCGCCGGCTGGCTGTGAGCGGGATCGTGGCCCCGGTCCGGCTCAGGAGCGGTATGCTTGCTCCGACGACCCACGGTCATCACACGCGGCGAAGAGTCGGCCCAGCGGCCCACCTCGCCGCCACGGGGATCAACGCATCGGCCGGTCCGGCAGGGATCGGCCCCCGGGTCGTCGTACAGCGACCCACCGCACCCGCGGTGGGACATCTGCCTGACAGTCGCCGGTGCCGGCCGGCACCTCCGCGCGGCTGTCGCGGATCCACAGGAGACGTGGTTGGCAACGACGCAGAACCGTCGCAACGGCAACGGTGGCCAGAGGAACGGCCAGAGGAACGGGCAGCAGCGCAAGAAGCACCGTGACCAGGAGGGCATCCTCCCGGTCCTGGCGCGCACCGTCCGCGATGTCGAGAACGCCTCGCGCAAGGGCGCGACCTCGATGGATCGCGCCCGCTTCCAGGCAGTCGCGCTGCTCGCCCGCGAGGAGCGGGCCCGGGTGCGCGGCGACGAAGCCCTCAACGAGGCCCAGCGCGACATCCAGTTGAAGCGCCTGGAGGGGATCGCGATGATCCTCGCCCAGATCGCGGCAGCACAGCCGTCGTACTTCGACCTGCTCGCCGAGGACGCCGAGATCACCTCCGGCGTACGCGCGGTGAAGAGGGAACTGCAGCGTGCCGGTGGCGTGGAGCCCGACCCGGAGCCCGAGCCGGCCGAGGCCGTGGGCGGCACCCTGCGGAGCGAGCGGGAGGTGCCGGCGCCGGCGTCGGTGGTCGCCCGGCAGTTGGCCAATCCCTTCCAGATGCCGGAGTTCCACGACGAGAACCTGCCGGCCCGCACGCACATGCTCTCCAGCTGGGAGCTGATCGGGCCGCTGCTGAATTCCTTCGAGCAGGCCGCCGCGGGTGCACCGGCGTGCATGGCGCTGCCCGAACCGCGTCCGGTGATGCTGCCCGCCGGACTCGAGTTGATGGCCCACCAGGCGCGACTGATCGGTTCCGCGGCGAGCGGTCACCGGTCCTACCTGCTCGCCGACGAGCCCGGCCTGGGCAAGACCGCGCAGGCGTTGCTCGCGGCGGAGGCCGCCAATGCCTTCCCGCTGCTCGCCGTCGTGCCCAACGTGGTGAAGACCAACTGGGCACGTGAGGCGCAGCGCTGGATCCCGCAGCGCTCGGTCACCGTGATCAACGGCGACGGCGCCGGTGTCGACGGCTTCGCCGACATCATGGTGATCAACTACGAGATCCTCGACCGGCACGCCGCCTGGCTCGGCCGCCTCGGCTTCCGCGGCATGGTCGTCGACGAGGCGCACTTCATCAAGAACAAGGGCTCGCAGCGCTCGCAGCACGTGCTCGCGATCGCCGACCGGATCCGGCAGCGCACCGCGCGGCCGCTGATGATGGCCCTCACCGGTACGCCGCTGATCAACGACATCGAGGACTTCCGGGCGATCTGGGAGTTCCTCGGCTGGATCGACGAGAAGAAGCCCCGCCACGAGCTGATGGCGCACCTGGAGGCGACCGGCCTGTCGCCGGCGGACCACGCCTTCTATCCGAAGGCTCGTCAGTGCGTCGTCGACATGGGCATCGTGCGGCGCCGCAAGATCGACGTCGCCGCGGACATCCCGGCTCGCCGGATCGCGGACCTGCCCGTCGAGCTCGAGGACAGCGTCACGCGCTCGATCCGTGAGGCCGAGCGCGAGCTCGCCCAGCGCCTGCTGCAGCGCTACCAGGCCGCGTTGGCCACCCGGAAGGCCGGCGTCACTACGGAGGGCATCGACCACGACCTGGTACGCCGGGTCGCGCATTGGGAGCTCACCGACGGCAACGACCAGTCCACCTCGGAGAATGTCTTCGCGATGGTGCGCCGGATCGGCAGCGCCAAGGCGACGCTGGCCGCCGACTACACCGCGCAGCTGGCCCGGAGCGTCGGCAAGGTGGTCTTCTTCGCCAAGCACATCGACGTGATGGACGCGGCCGAGGAGTACTTCGCGCAGCACGGCATCGCCTACGCCTCGGTGCGCGGCGAGCAGACCGGCGCCGTACGGCAGAAGAACATCGACGCCTTCGTCAACGACCCCGAGGTCGCCGTCGCGGTGTGTTCGCTGACCGCCGCCGGTGTCGGCCTGAACCTGCAGGTCGCCTCCAACGTCGTCCTGGCCGAGCTGTCGTGGACCAATGCCGAGCAGACCCAGGCGATCGACCGGGTGCACCGGATCGGCCAGACCGAGCCGGTCACCGCGTGGCGGATCATCGCCGCCCAGACGATCGACGCCAAGATCGCCGACCTCATCGACAGCAAGGCCGGCCTCGCCGCCCGCGCTCTCGACGGCTCCGACGACGAGATCGTCTCCTCCGCCGACATCCAGCTCGAGGCCCTCGTCGCCCTCCTCACCGATGCACTCGAG